>JBDUBN010000053.1:0-11046 GCA_040004085.1 Novosphingobium sp. | reverse complement strand
TGTCGCGGCCAATCTGGCAAAAGAGCTTTGGATGCCAAAGCTCGCACAGGATATCGAGCAGGCGCTGGCAAGCGGCGCTTGACACTTGCCAGACCCGGTGAATGCTGCCCGTCGCGTTCTGGATGGATGACCGCTGAGTCTCGCCGTTATTGACCCGCTTGGCTAGAGCGGCGTGCCGCTCTAAGCCAATTGCGCAGTTCGGTGCGACGGATTTGCCCATCGATCAGATCGGAATCGATACCAAGACGCCAGACGACGGCTGCATCAGGTGCAGCGTTTGCGGCGGCGCGCAGGTCGGCGATGTGGCTGTCCAGCACCTCGCGCGAATCGAAGAACGGAGTCCCCACCATTTTGTCACCATAATCTTCGTAGATTTCCGCGAGGTGCGGCAGGTCGAACTCCGGGTGGTATTGCACACCCCAGGCGACGCTGTTGCCAATCGGAATTATGGCAGCCTGCACCGGACAACGACTGTTGCCTGCCAAAACCACGCTACCTTCGGGCAATCGCGCCACATGATCATAGTGGATGCACGGCGCATCGAATACGTCCTTACGTCCGGCAAGCAGTGGATGGTCACGTCCCGCAGCGGTTGGAACGATTTTTCGAGCAACGCCCATCTCCGCGTGGGCGCTGTTTCGCTCGACGGTCCCGCCGCCCGCCACCGCACAGATCTGCAGACCCCAGCAACTGCCGAGGATGGGAAGGCCCAGATCGCCGACGCGCCTCACCCAATCGATCTGGCGGGTCACGTCGGGGATCGCATCATAAGCGTGCAGTGCCGATCCGGAAATGACGAAGCCATCATAGGATGCCAGCGGCCTTGGCGGTTCGGCACCTTCGTCCGCACCGTACAGTACATCTATGTGCAGCGCCGCATCTTCGGCAAGCAGCGCCCTTGCATAAACCTCGCCCGTGGTCTCGTGACCAAAAAGGGCCGCACGCTCGCGAGCAGGAAGATTACTGCCTTCCATCAGCAGGACATTTTTCATTCTGGACCTCTTTGTGTGATCACATTATCCTGCCCGAGGTCGAACCTGTTTGCAACCGCAAGCTCAATATTCGTGATCACATGGAGGGTATGATGTCGGCGATCTCACGGAGAGGGATAATGATGGCGACGGGCGCGGGAGGCATCTCGCTATTGGCTGCCGGAGCCAAAGGCGCGCGTGCCGAGCCTCCGGTACCGAATATTCTGAGGAACTCCCCCCACCCGGAGTGGATTTACGATGCGGTCGTCAATCTCGAAAAGGATGTGGCATTCGGCAAGACCATCCGCGGCGATCGCTTTCGCGTGCCGATCACGGGCGGGTCCTTCACCGGAGCGGAGATCAGCGGACGAATCCTGCCGGGCGGCTTCGACTGGCAACTTTTGCGCAAAGATGGCTATTTTGAATTGTCGGCAGACTACTTCATGGAAACCCATGACGGCGTCCAGATTCATGTGCTGAATCGCGGGCTGTGGTATAGCCCGACAGGGGATTGGCCCGCGACCTATGCCGTGACAACGCCGCAGTTCGAAGCGCCGGATGGCCGCTATGACTGGCTCAACCGGTACATATTCACTGGCACCGTCGGACAAGGCGGAACTGCCGAGAAGCCAGCGGTAAAGCTCTCGATTTTTCGGCTACTGAACCCTTGAACACGCCGACATGCGGGCCTCGTCAGCTGCGCTTTCGTGGCTTCCGGTCTTCAGCTGCCGCAGCGGCATTGAACCGCATCAGTTCGTTGCCGATGTGGGTAATGCCATCGCGAAGGTCTGCTTCGATCGCAATTCGCAAGGCCATGCGATTGCGCAAGCGGATCGCATCCAATGCCTCGGCATGGCGGTCGATCGTGTAATCCGGTCCGATGTGGACCAAGGCCTGGCGCAGAAATGGTCCGATCTGCAACCACAGCGATTCGATCAGTGGCACGAATACCGAGTCAGGCTGCGCGGAGTACAAGGTGCGGTGAAAGGCGAAATTGGCCGCCAGCCAGCGATCATAATCCCGTGTCTCGACGCCTTCATCCACTTCGGCGGCGTATTCTTCCATCTTTGCGATCAGCGCATCGTCAACGTACCCCAATGCGCGCACCGCGGCTTCGGTTTCAAGAGCGACTCGCGCTGCCAGCAAATCGTCAAAGCGTTCAGGTGAAATCAGAGGGATGCGGATACGACGATTTTCAAGCAGTTCAACCGCGCCTTCAGTAGCAAGCCTGCGCAACGCCTCGCGAATGGGCATAGAACTAACGTTCAGGCGCTCGGCAAGGCCACGGATCGTCAGGGGAGCGCCGGGAACGATTCGCCCGAGCAGAATATCGGTGCGCAGTTCGTTGTAGACGCGCTGTTGAACCGTCACGCCGTCGTTGGATGTATCCGCTTTCGAGGCGGCATTTTCCTTGGTCCCAGACAATTGTTATACCTTAAAACAAACAACTCAGAAAAATGTGATGCCGATAAGCCCCCTCTATCGCATCCAGCACCCGGTTGACAACCTCAGGAGATGGCAATATGTGATCACATTATGGCACACTCTTTTGGTATGAAGACGATGGAACACGCACCAATCCGCAAGCCATATGCCGGTCTACCCTCCTATTACGCCGCAACGGCTAACCCTGCTCAGGAACGCCCGCGGCTCCAGGGCGAGGAAACCTGCGACATTGCCATCGTTGGTGCGGGCTTCACCGGCATGTCGGCGGCACTTGAACTTGCCGAACGCGGTTACCGCGTCATCGTCGTCGAAGGCGAACGCGTCGGCTGGGGGGCATCGGGGCGCAATGGCGGGCAATTGGTAAACGGTTACAGCCGCAAGTTGGCCGAAGTGCGCCAGCATTACGGCGCAGAGGCCGAGCGTCAGTTCGGCGAAATGGCCCGCGAAGGTTCGGACATCATCCGTCAGCGCGTTGCCAAGTACAAAATCGATTGCGACTTGCGCGACGGCAACAGCATCGTCGGCATGCACGAGGCGCACATGCGGTTTCTGCGTGGCCGGGTTGACGAGTGGCACCGCCACGGCTTTACCGACGTGGAGCTGCTTGAAGGCGATGCGATCCGGAAGATCGTCAACACTGACCGATATGCCGGTGGCTACTTCGATCCGCGCGGGGGCCATATGCACTCGCTCAACTACGTGCTGGGCGAGGCGGCGGCCTTCGAAGCGCTGGGCGGGCGCATTTTCGAGCAGTCGCGCGTTACGAATGTAGACCGGTCGGCAAAGCCGGTGGTGCATACTGCGCAAGGCCGGGTCTTAGCCAAAAAAGTGCTGGTCTGTGGCAACGCCTATCTCGGCGATGCGGCGCCAGACCTTTCCGGCCGCATCCTGCCCGTGTCCAGCCAGATCGTCGGGACCGAGGTTCTTGGCAAGGAGCTGCTTGACGAGCTGTTTCCCGCAAACGCTGCGGTCGAGGATACGCGATACATTCCCGATTATTACCGCCGCACCGCTGATCATCGCATCATTTATGGTGGTGGTTCGGTATATGGCGGCATCGATCCGGCAAACATCAAGGCAAAGATCATGCCGCAGTTACTGTTGACGTTTCCACAACTGCGGAACGTCAAGATCGACTTTGTCTGGGCAGGGAATTTTGCGTTGACCATGACACGCTACCCGCAGGTCGGGCGCGTTTCTGATAGCGTGTACTACTCGCAGGGCGACAGCGGACACGGCGTGACCACCACGCAAATGCTGGGTCGCAGGCTTGCCGAAGCTATCGACGGACAACTCACCAAGTTCGATGTTTTCGCAAGGTTGCCGTACATTCCATTCTTTGGCGGTAAATTTCTCAGGGTGCCATACTGTATTTTAGGGTCATGGTATTATGGCCTTAGAGACAAGCTTGGCGTGTAAAAATTAATAGCGATTTTATTTAATAGAGGGAAATTGACATGCGTGTTGGTCTGCTAGCCTCAGCTTCTTTTCTTGCATTGGTCGGGAGTCCAGCCATCGCGCAGACTGCGCCGTCGGCTGAGGCTGATGAAATCGTGGTAACCGCGCAGAAACGCGAGCAAAATCTGCAAGTTGTACCAATTGCCATTACCGCCCTGTCCGGGCAGACATTGCGTGATCAGCGGATACGGACGATCGACGAGATCGGCCAGCAGGTCAGCAACACACAGATTTATCAGGACAAGGGCGGCAGCCAGCCTAACTGGACGATCCGCGGCGTGTCCCTGTTCGATTTCAATATCAACAACAGTCCGTCCACATCGATCTATATCGACGACGTGTATCAGCCGTCGTCGGTTCTCGGTTCAGGCGGCATCTTCGACCTCCAGCGTGTCGAAGTGCTCAAGGGCCCTCAATCCGGACTGTATGGACGCAATTCCGTGGGCGGCGCTGTCCAGATCATTTCGCACGAACCCAAACCCGGCGACAAGGATGGCTACGTCAATGTCGATTATGGTTCATGGAACCGTTACCGCGTTGAAGCGGCGCAGTCGCTTTCGCTTGGTGACAGCACGGCCATGCGGGTTTCGGTGCTCAAGGACGGCAGCTTTGGCGGAGGCTGGCAGCAGAGCCTGGCGGGCGGGCGCAAGTGGGGTGAGCCAGACCGTCTGGCCGTGCGTGGCATTCTGCGATCGGAACTTGGACCGGTCACGGCGAAGCTCAAGCTATATTATGCGCGAGACAAAAGTGACACGGTCCTTGCAACGGCATCGGGCGCGTATTCGCCATCTGGTGCCGACTTCTGCGACGCAGTCCTGGCGGGGCGTTCCGATCAGGCAAACTGCCTCACGCTGGCGCAGTTGATTGATCCATCGCTGGCTGGTGCCGGTGCACAAAGCGCCGATGGCAAACGCGTGCTGTCGCAGCCTATCAACAAACTTGATAACGAAGAATGGTCAGCGACGCTGAACCTTTCCGCCGATCTGGGAGCATTGACCGTAACGTCCATAACCGGCCTGACGCGCTTCGATTTCGGCTTTGCTTTTGACTACGATGCAAGCCAGCTAAACCTCGGTGGCTGGACCGAGCAGGCGGGGTTGCGCAATTTCAACCAGGAACTGCGCATTGCCTCACCTTCCACAGGCAGCTTTCGCTGGCAGGCGGGCGCCGTCTATACCAATTACCGGTTCAGCGAATTCAAGGAGTTCAACTGGACCGACAATCCACTCCTGTTCGACACCTTCAATCCCATCTTCGGGATCGACTATCAGGACCTGTTCCTCGACGTCACCTACCACCAGAAAACGCGTTACTGGGGCCTATACGGCCAGTTCGATTACGATATCACGCCATCGCTCACGTTCTCTGGCTCGCTGCGATATTCCGATGAAAAGACGACCTACCGCGACGGCCGCACTGGCTTTAGCAAGATCACCAGCTTCCCGGCGCCGGGGGGCATCGATTTGATCCCCATTGGCGCGATCGACCGCGATTACTCGCTCCGCGATCACTGGACCGGCTCGGCTACGCTGTCATACCGACCAGCTCAAACCGCGACACTCTATGCCACAATTTCGCGCGGCTATAAGTCGGGCGGCATTCCTGGTGGTTTCCCGCAGACCACTGAAGACACGCTTCCATATCAGGAGGAATTCGTCCTCAACTTCGAAGGCGGCTTCAAGACCGAGTGGCTCGACCGCGCGCTTCAGGTCAATGGCTCGGTGTTCTATTACGACCACAACGACATCCAGGCGTTCACGACGCTTCCGAGCACTCTCACTCCGGGCCAGTTCGCTTTTCGGCTAACGAACGTCGGCAGCGGATACAACTTCGGTGCGGAACTCGAAGTGGTGGCGCGGCCGGTACGCGGTCTGCGGCTCGGCGCGTCGGTCGGCTACCTCAAGACGAAGATCACCGACAGTGACAAGGTGTTCTTCTCGTTCGACAATCAGCCGATCCCATTCAAGGGACAGCGGCTGGACTATGCGCCGACATGGAGCGGAGTGCTCTCGGCCAGCTATCGCGCTGAACTGGGCGCGGGTCGAAGCCTGACCACGTCGGGCGACTACAATTTCCGGTCTCGCCTGCGCTACGGTCAGACGCCGGTGGACGAATCCCTTCGCGGGGTCGCCGGATATGGCGTGGCCAATGGCCGCATTACGCTCGAAGATGAATCCGGATGGTCACTCGCCGTTTGGGGCAAGAACCTGTTCGACAAGGCCTATAGCTCCGATGCCGGCAATGATGGCGTGGGCAGTTACTATCGCACTTATGGCGAGCCGCGCTCGATTGGTGTCGCCCTGGGTTACCATTGGTGAACAGGCAATTGCCTGCTCCTGCCCAACGGCGCATCGATATTGCCGCCGCGATTAGCTACGGCATCTGCGGCGTAGCCATCCTCTCGCTTCAGCCGCTCGCTTTCGGACCTCTGGTCGCAGCGGGGCGGTTGAGCGAGAGCAGCCTCGGCGCGATTGCCGGGCTGGAGATGGCCGGATTGGCGCTTACATCGGCAGTACTGCCAGGGTGGCTGACGGGGTCAAACTTCCGACTGAAGCTCGCCTTGCTCGCCGCCTTGGTCGTGGCTTGTAACCTGCTGACACCATTTGTTGGAGTTTCAACCGGCCTTCTGCTCATCCGCTTCTTGTGCGGGCTGGCCGAGGGCGGCGTGCTGGCCGGGGCCTTTGTGATCCTGTTCCACTCCGGAAATCCCGACCGGATGAACGCCTTGTTCCTGGCGGTTTCCAATACGGTCATCGCGATCATCTCCTACCTGATTCCAACGGTTGTCGTGCCCACCTTCGGCACGTCCGGGCCATTCGTGCTCATGGCGGGGATTGGGCTGGCAGGCCTCGCCGCGGTGTTTGCAGTTGGGCACAAGCCCGAGGCCATGCCCTCTCCGGTCAGCAGCTGGCGGACGTGGCCGAAGGCCACATGGCTCGTGCTGGCCGGTATTGTCCTCCAGAATGCCGGTGTTATTTCCGCCTGGGTGTTCCTTGAATCGACTGCCCGTGCAGCAAGTCTCGGTGTGCAGGCGCTGGCCCTTTCGGCATCGCTCGGCCTTCTGGCACAAGTGACCGGTGCCTCTGCGGTTGCGCTTTTCGGTTATCGGCTGCCCGCAGGCAAAAGCCTTGTGGTCGGGGGGACCGTCCTTGCCGGTGCGATCTACTGGCTGGGGCACCCCATCGGCGCAGCAACGTTCATTTTCGCCAACATCCTGATGGGGGTCTGCTGGCTTGCGCTATTACCGCTGTCGATCAAGCTTATCTGCGAGATCGAGCGTAAACATCACGCGCTGTACCTTACGGCGGCGGCACAGTTGCTGGGCCTGAGTATCGGTCCGCTCGTCTGCTCGCTGTTCGTGTCGGAGCGTTCAGTCGAGCCTGCATACAAGGTCGGCTTGGGCATGGCCCTTCTGGCGGTGATTGCCTTCGGGTTTGCTGCCATCTCCCCCGACCGCGTCAGACGTACTCACTAACAAGGGCAAGCAATATGGTTTGGACTACCCGTGACACCGGCCTTTTCCGGGGAACCCCTCAGACTGAACATTTCCGCCGCATGGCCAGTGTCACACCTTGTCGCCGGGTAAATCGCGCCGACCACGCGCGACCATTTCCGGCGGCGGAGCGCATGCTTTCCCTGCCGCAGTCGTTCGAGGTACATGGAGAGGTGCATGATCTTGCAGGCTTCCTTGATGACGTGACGACGACGGGCCTGCTCGTGCTGCACAAGGGTCAAAAGGTTTACGAGAACTACTGGCACGGAAACCGGGCCGATACTCAAGTGGCGATCTTCAGTTGCACCAAGAGTTTCATCTCCACGCTTATCGCCTGCGCATTGCGGGACGGGCACATTGCCAGCCTTGATGATCCGGCAGACCTATACGCCCCCGAGCTCAAGGGTTCGGGATATGAAGGCGTGCGGATCGAGGACATCCTCCAAATGTCGTCCGGCGTGCGTTGGAACGAGGATTACGGCGATCCCGCCTCGGACATCGCGCGCTTTGGCGCAGCCTATCTGGAGCCGGCCTCGTTTGACGCAGTTTGCGCCTCCCTGCCCCGCGAATACGCGCCAGGAACTTACAACCGCTACAACACCTGCGACACCCATGTGCTGGGTATGGTGTTGAGCCGCGCAGTTGGCCAGTCACTGACCGACTATCTGCAGGAGCAAATTTGGGACACCCTCGGGATGGAAGACGATGCCTTCCTCCTGATTGACGGCAAGGGTGTGGAAGCGGCGGGCATGGGCCTGCAGATCACGCTGCGCGATATGGCCAAGCTTGGCCAGTTGATGCTCCGCCGAGGGTTGTCGCCGGACGGAGCGCAACTTTTGCCTGCCGACTGGATCGAGAAATGCTCCACCGCTACAAAGGAGCATCTCAAGCCGGGCGAGCGGCCGAGTGCGACTTATCCGTGGGGCTATGGCTATCAGTGGTGGATCCCCGACGACAGCGGCGCGTACAGCGCGCTCGGCGTATATCATCAGATGATCTGGATCGATCCCGCGCGTGACGTGGTGATTGCCAAGACGACCGCATACCCCGCTTTTGGTCAGGACCACGAGGATGAAAACCGGGTCGACCTGCTCCATTTTGCGGCCTGCCATGCCATCGCTGATGCTGCCGCAAGTGCTTGACGCTGCGGCAAGAGCGCTGCTCAGACTCCCGGAAAAGGTATCGGCACAGTTATGACTTCACCCCTCATTCTAGGCGGCCGCAGTGCCATTGTAACCGGCGGGACGTCCGGTATCGGACTGGCAATCGTTCGCGAATTCTGCCTGCAGGGCGCGCGGGTACTGATGACCGGCCGCAATAAAGCGCGCGGGCAATCAATCGCCGAAGGCCTGAGATCCGAGGGTGCCCAGATACATTTCCTCGCAGCGGACATGGCCGATCGCACCTCGCCCGCAACGATTGCCGCTGCCGCACTCGAGCTGTTCGGGAGCATTGACATACTGGTCAACAATGCTGGTGTGATCGCACGCGCTACGGTGGTTGAATGCGACGATGCGCAGTGGGACCTCGTGATCGACACCAACTTGAGCGCATCCATGCGCATGATGCGAACGGTACTGCCGATCATGCAAGGGCAAGGCGCGGGCAGCATCCTTAACATCGCCTCCGACTGGGGTTTGATCGCCGCGCGACGGGCGGTCGCCTATGCCACCAGCAAGGCAGCACTGGTCCAATTGACGCGCTGCGCCGCGCTTGACCACGCTGCCGAAGGTATCCGCATCAATGCGCTGTGTCCTGGCGATACCGACACACCGATGCTTGATGTCACGACCGGATCTACCGACCGAATTGCGATGCTGGAGGACTGCGGCCGCGGCATACCGCTCGGCCGCGTGGGGCAGCCGGATGAAATCGCGCGAGCAGCAGTGTTTCTGGTCAGCGACGGTGCCAGCTTCGTGACCGGCGCGGCACTGCCTATCGACGGCGGAGCGAGTGCCGGATGAGTAACCTTCTGGATACCGTAGGCATGTAAGTTGGTGGCGCACTGCCGCGTATCGCCGCAATCCGGGGCACCCTGCCGTCCGGCCCGCGACTTTGTGCAAAAGCTGCCGCGTGGCCCGCATTTTCGATATGTTTGGTTGTCGAGCAGGCATAGGCTGCAAGAATCAGCACGCCGCCCGGCAACGCGGCCGGCAGCTTGGCTCACGGAGACCTATCAGCGATGAGAAATCTTACCCGATTCGCTACAACCGGCCTTGTCGCCGCCGCAGTTATCGCATCGGCGGCCATATCGGTGAGCGCGCAGGCACACGGCATCTGGTTCGCCCAGCGCGCCCGCCAACTGGCGCTGATCTATGGTATCGGCCCGGATGACCTCGATATGGTCAAGCGGCTGCCCCTGCTCAATTCCGTGACTGGCTATGATGCCGATTGGAAGCCAGTTCCTACCCGCTTGCGAGCGGCTGGTGCGATTCCCGTTGTTGATTCCGATGCGCCCATAGCCGCCGTCGCGGCGACCATGGACTACGGTATATGGTCCAGAACCGCCGATGGCGAATGGCACAACAAGGGCCGGGACGAAACGCCCGGCACTGTGGCGGCAGAGCACACGTTCAAGTATGCCGTTCACTTGGCCCAACCATTGAAGCACGAAGTGCCGCTTCTGGCAGGCCACCGGCTGCAGATCATCCCGGTTGGCACCGACATTCCGGTTGAAAGCGGCAAGCCGTTTGCGGTCAGGGTGATGTTTGACGGCAAGCCATTTGCTGGGGCGGACGTGATCACCGATTTCGTCAACGATGTGGACATGCCCCCGCTCAAGACCGGACCGGACGGCGTTGCCACCTTCCGTTTGCGCAATCAGGGCCTGAATGTGATCGCCGCGACAATCGTAACCAAGTCCGATCAGCCGAAGAAATATGACACCATCGAATATCGCGCGACGCTGACCTTCGCGCTGCCCCATGCGCCGGAATAAGGAGCCCGTGATGCGCTCACTCTCGCTTGCTTTGGCCGTAGTTGGTCTGGCGATGCCCGGTGCCGCTATGGCGCATGGCAGCACCAAGCCACACCACGGCGGTATGCTGGTCATGGTCGATGGCGAGCTTCAGGTTGAAGCCGTGCCCGTGCCCGAGGGGCTGGACGTCTATGTCAGCGAAGAAGACCAGCCGCACGAGGCGACCGGTCTGGAAGGCAGCGTCATGGTCAAGGATGCACCCGCCAGCCGCGTTGATCTGAAACCAATGGACGCCAACCGCCTCCGCGCCGCCGGTGTGGCTCCCGTTGCCGGGCAGACCATAGTGGTGACGATCATAGACAAGGCCACCGGCGTCAGAATCTTTGCCACGTTCCAGTATTAGGGTGGTTCGCTGGCATTGAGCGGCGTGCAACGCGGGCCAACCTACATCAGGCTTAAACCGCCTGCTTGGTCCGCGCCACGTCAATCCGGTCGCGTTCGCGCATAAACGCTGCCAGTTCCGCACCCTCGATCTTCTTGCGCGCGCCGTCATCGGTCTTAATCCCCAGCGGATCGACCTTTTCCCCGTCGATATGCACCTCATAATGCAAGTGCGGCCCGGTCGAGCGCCCGGTGGTGCCGATATCGCCAATATGCTCGCCCTGCGTCACCCGCACGCCCGCCGCGATGCCGGGCATGAAGCGGCTCTGGTGCAGGTAATACGTCTGCCAGCCGTTATCGTGCTTGATGATCGTCAGGTT
>JBDUBN010000052.1:0-11079 GCA_040004085.1 Novosphingobium sp. | reverse complement strand
GGGACTGTCAGTAATTTCGTGTGTGGGCGGGCATAATGGGTAAGAAGGAGTCCCACTATGTCACGACGCAAAGAGGCTGCGATCCCGGCTGAGTTATTGGATCAACTTTTGGGGGGCACGGATGCTGCCACGGCACTGGATCAGGGCGGATTGCTGGATGCCTTGAAGAAGGCACTGGCCGAGCGGGTGCTGGGTGCCGAGATGGATCACCATCTTGGCCACGTCGATCAGGCAGCCAACAGCCGTAACGGTTATGGCCGCAAAACGGTGATTACGGATACCGGCAAGATTGATATCGACGTGCCGCGCGACCGTTCTGGTAGCTTCGATCCGCAGTTGATCGCCAAGTACCAGCGCCGCTTTCCCGGTTTTGATGACAAAATCATCTCGATGTACGCGCGCGGCATGAGCACGCGCGAGATCACCGGGCATCTGCGCGAACTTTACGGCATCGATGTCTCGCCAGACCTGATCAGCACCGTGACGGATGCTGTTCTGGAGGAGGTTGCGGCCTGGCAGCAGCGTCCGCTTGATCCGGCCTATCCACTGGTGTTTTTTGACGCCATCCGGGTCAAAATCCGCGACGAAGGGCTGGTTAGGAATAAGGCCATCCACATCGCGCTGGGAGCCCGCGCCGATGGCCGCAAGGAGGTTCTGGGCCTTTGGATCGAGCAAAATGAGGGGGCCAAATTCTGGCTGCGCGTCATGAACGAACTCAAGAACCGGGGTGTTGACGACATCATGCTTGCCGTCGTCGATGGTCTGAAGGGCTTTCCCGATGCCATCACCGCTGTGTTCCGGGACGCAGTCGTCCAGACCTGCATCGTCCATCTGCTCAGGAACAGCATGGACTTTGTCTCCTGGAAAGACCGCAAGCCGCTGGCCTCCGTCCTGAAGACCATCTACCGGGCTACCAACGCCGAGGCAGCCGAGGAAGCGTTGACAGCCTTTGAGGCCAGCGAATGGGGCCTGCGCTATCCCGCGATCAGCCAGAGCTGGCGGCGCGTCTGGACCGAGGTCATCCCGTTCTTTGCCTTCCCCGATGACGTGCGCAAAATCATCTACACCACCAATGCCATTGAAGCGCTGAACTCCAAGCTTCGGCGGGCTGTCAGAGCCAGGGGGCACTTCCCCAGCGATGAGGCCGCAACGAAACTGCTCTATCTGATCTTGAACCGCTCGGAAAAAGAGTGGAAGATGCCGCCACGTGAGTGGACCATGGCCAAGGCACAGTTCGCCGTTATTTTCGGCGAACGCTTCATCAAAGCCATGGCAGCGTAATGTTTAACCGCCCGCCCACACACGAAATTACTGACAGTCCCCCTGGTTTTCGAGGACGGGGCTGCCCGCTATCCTACTCCACACGCAGCCTCATCACTATCCGGTGCAATCGTTCTGACAAAACCGATTTTAGCGAACTAACGCGAACTCTGACGAGCGCGAACCGCTTTTACGTTAGCCTTCCCCGCTTACGATTCTCGGAAAGTGGCATCCCCAAAGCGCATTGGTCCAGCAAGTTGGTCGTTCACCGTCCAATGGCATCAGTAATAGGCGAGTCCAAGCGCCAGCTTGCCACACCACTGTCTGATCCCTGTCGGCAATCCTTCGCGAGAGCGTAATACAGCTCCCCTAGGGCCGCCTCAATCCAACGATGGAATGAGGGCCGACATGTCAATTTCTCAACGCCGCTATGCAACCATGCTCGCTTGCAGCATCGCCGCCTTATCTTGGGGAAACCTTGCTCATGCTGCGGATGAGGCGGCTGCTGATGTTGCCGACGCGGATGGACCTATTGCGGAAGGTTCTGCAATTATCGTCACCGCCACGCGCGCCAATGAAATCGCGCCGGTTACCGCGTCGCTCAACACTACCCAGCCACAGTCGGTCATTTCCCGGTCGTTCATTGAGGATTCGCTGCCAGCTTCCGCTGACTTCAACCAGATCGCCCTGATATCGCCCAGCGTGTCCAACTACGGCAACGCCAACGGCTTGGGATTGAGCGAATCAAAGGCCCAGATCCGTGGATTTCAGGACGGCGAATACAACATCACTTATGACGGCGTCCCATTCGGCGACCAGAACGATCCCACCCATCATAGCAACACCTTTTTTCCATCGAACACCATCGAAACGCTGGTGGTTGATCGCGGCCCCGGCAATGCCAGCCAGCTTGGACAGGCAACATTTGGCGGCAACATCAACCTGTTTTCGCGATCCACCCGAGATGATGCCAACGCCGAAGCCAAGTTGAGCTATGGCAGCTACAACACACAGCTTGAGCGCATTTTCCTGCAAAGCGGCGCGATTGACCGGCTGGGCGGTACCGAGATTGTTTTGAGTGGACAGCACATCAAGTCCGACGGCGCCCGCACCTACAGCCCGTTCAAATCGAACAACGTGTTCGGCAAGATTATGATTCCGATTGGCCCGGACGTGAAGCTGACGCTGCTGGGAACGTACAACGAGAACACCTTCAACCAGCCGGACAAGGACGGCGCAACGCTGGCGCAAGTCGGGCTTTACGGCAAATATTTCAGCCTCAACAACGATCCCAACTCCCAGACCTACTATGGCTACAACAGCACCCACAAGACGACTGATTTCGAGATCGTGAAGCTGGAAGCGAACATCGCGCCGGGCACCATGTTTGAGAATCGTGCTTATACCTACAGCTATGACAATGAGACGCTGAGCGGGAATGATGTCACCTTGTTCGCCACGGCGACCCCGTCCGCGATTGCGGCGGCAAATGTCGTGACGCTGACCTCTGGCGGCGCGACCACCAGCGGTGTTCCAGGCTACACCAAGACCAACAAGTATCGCGTCTGGGGCGATATCGCCAAGGCCAAGATCGACTTTGGGATGGGCACGCTGACGGCGGGCCTGTGGATCGAACATAGCAACACCTATCGCCAGCAGCGCGACGTAAACCTGCTCACGATGGCCCCCAATTATCTGGAAAAGGTCGTCAAAAATCCGGCGACGGGATTCGCTACCCCGCGCGATATTAAATTCGACCAACACAGCAACGTCAATCATACCGAGGAGTTCGTCGAACTCGAACTGCGGCCGATCGAGGGGCTGAAAATCACGCCCGGCTTCAAGCACGTGGACTTCAACCGTAAGATCAACGCCGATTACAACCAGACCACGCGCTATGAACAACACGTCACTAGCACCTGGACCGCCAACCTGCCGTTCCTGACAGTGAACTATCAGGCGACAGACAAACTGGCGCTTTATGCGCAATATGCCCGTGGCTTCCTCGCCCCGCCGATCAGTGTGCTTTACGTCGCCAACCCGCAGCTTTCGACCGTAGAGCCGCAACGCTCGACCAATTATCAGGCCGGAGTAGTTTATCACGGCGGAAACTTCAGCGCTGATTTCGATGTCTACAAGATCGACTTCAGCAACAAGTTTTCCTCATTCGTCTCGGCGGTGCCCGGCGAGGGCACGGTCTTTATCAATCAGGGCAGTGTCGAGTACAAGGGCGTCGAAGGTCAACTGACGTATGCCTTCCCGGGCGGCCTGGCTGTGTTCGCCAACGGCTCGCGCAACTTTGCCAAGACCAACAATGCGGGTGTCGTGCGTACTCAGGTTGCCAACGCACCCGAATATACTCTCGCTGGCGGCGTGTTGTTCAAGCACGGGCCAATCGCGATCTCGTTGATCGACAAATTCATCGGCACACAGTGGTTCGCTGACGGTGAAAACCCACTCTACAAAAGCAGCGGGTACAACAGCGCCATCGCTTCGGTTCGCTATGATTTCGGAAAAATCCGGGTCGGGGCCGAGGTCAACAACATCTTCGACTCGCGCCGCGTGACCAACATAAATGCCGGAAAGACCATGCCGTTCGATCAGTATTTCTACCAGACCGGACGGTCAGTAAATGCCGATGTTACGCTGACCTTCTGAGGATGGCCCGTTTGCTGAGACGCCGCTTGGCCGGGTTCCTCGCTACTGCCGTAGCCGCCACGTTTTCGGCGGCGGCGGTGGCAGTCGAGGTTCCAGTGCATGATCCTTTCGTAGCGGCGTTCGTGGTGCTCGGGCCTGACGGATCACCCGTCGCGCGGGTGATAACCACGACAGAGGGGTGTCCCTCGTTGGTGGTCGATGGCGCAGCTATGGCGATGCACAGCCGCGCGGCGGCCGGAACGGAGCCGCTCAGGCCGACGGAATCCAGTCTGGCGAACAGCAAGCCATCCGCTTTCCCGGTGATTACCTGCGAAGCGGATGTTCCCAAAGGCGCGCGCCGTGCGGCGGTGGAGGGACACGACCTGCCCCTGCCCGCGCCGGTGATCCGCCGGATTGTCGTGATTGGCGATACTGGTTGCCGCTTGAAGGCGACCGACAATGCCTATCAGGCCTGCAACGATCCCAGCCAATACCCCTTCGCCGCCATTGCCGACAAGGCGGCGGCGTGGCAACCGGATCTGGTCGTCCATGTCGGCGATTATCTCTATCGGGAGAATCCTTGCCCATCCGGCAATACGGGATGCGCGGGATCGCCGTGGGGCTATGGCTGGGATGCTTGGAACGCCGACTTTTTCACTCCAGCAGAGCCACTTTTGCGAGCAGCGCCCTGGCTGGTCGTGCGCGGCAATCACGAGAATTGCTCTCGCGCCGGACAGGGTTGGTGGCGCTTCCTTGATCCGCGTCCACTCGCCATCGATCAGGACTGCAACGACCCCGCCCATGACGAAACCGGCGACTACAGCGATCCTTATGGCGTGCCAATTGGTGGCGATGCGCAGATCATCGTTCTGGATCTGGCGATCACTGGCGACAAGCCGATCACTTCGCCGGACTTCCGGTTCAAGGATTTCCAGAAAAGCTACGCCGATATGGACCGGCTGGCGGCACGAGCGCGGACCAACATTGTTGCCAATCACAAGCCGATCCTGGCGCTCAGTGGGGGTAAAATTCCGGGGGAACTGGAAGGTGGCAATCGCGGCATCCAGTCAGTCTATCGCACCCTTAACCCCTGGCTATTCCCCGCCAGCGTCGATGTCCTGCTGGCGGGTCATGTCCACGTCTGGGAGCAGCTGAGCTTTTCAAGCCCGCATCCCAGCCAGTTCGTGACCGGCTTTTCCGGCACCCTGGAGCCGCGCGTGCCGCTGCCCGCCATTCCGCCTGCCAGCGCCGCCGCCGGACCTGACGCGGTGATTGCAGCGTTCAGTTCGTGGGTCGACGGCTATGGTTTTATGACGATGGAACGCGCGGGACCAACGGCATGGAAGGTCAAAGTCTGGAGCAGCGCGGGTAAAGTCGTCAATCGCTGCCGGATTGTGGGGCGACAATCGTGGTGTCGGTATCCGCAGGTCCATACTGAGCGGCCTTAGACGCCAGTCCGTCACAACTACGGCGCAAAAGTAAATTGTCTATCCACCGCGCATGTCTTGTGATCTACTCATCCTGTTCGCGGCTTCGATAAAGGCAGAATTAATTGGGGTTCCTCGCCGTCCGACACTGTCGACCAGTCACCAGCATTTTCGCAAGCGCCGCATTGATCGTGCTGGGCGGCTGCACCCATTACGAAGCCAGTCCGGTCAGCATCGCCAATGTCGCGGGCCGCTATTCTGAGCGGTCCATGTCGCTCGAGGCCGCCGCCGCAAGGTGCGCCGCAATGGCCCCGCGCGCTTCCTGCGACGCCGCCCATCCCGATAAGCTGGTGCTGTTCGCCGTGCTGCTCGCCAATAATCCGACCGTTGCCGCAGCCCGCGCCAAAGTGGCAAGCGCGCAAGCCGCTGCACGTGCCGCTCATGTGCCCGCCGGCCCGACCATGACGCTCAGCAGCGAATACGCCGGGGCCGAAGCGAAACCTTGGCTGTTTGGCGTCGCGGCGGACTTTCCGCTCGATATCGGCGCGCGCAAGGCGGCTCGGATTGGATCGGCCGATCTTGCCGTCGCTGCGGCCCGCGACGATCTTGCCGATGCGATCTGGATCGCCAGAACCGCATTGGTGCGAGGCTTGGCCGAACGGCTCGTGGCGGAATGGCAATCGGCCGTCGCCCAGCGCCTTGGTGCCCTTCAGGAACGCCGCTTTGCCGTGATGGAACGCCGGGTTGTGCAAGGCGAGGCTTCGCGCGCGGAGCTGGAGCGGGTTCGCGCCGATCTGGCCGATGCGCGCAAACGCAACGCCGCCGCGAGCGCCCGGCACGATGCTGCGACGGTGCAGATCGCCACTGCACTCGGCGTGCCACTGGAGCAAGCGCAGCGGCTGGTAGCGAATTGGCCCGACTTTGAAGCACCACCGTCCATCAAAGCCATTGCGCCCGCCGATCGTTACAGCGCTTTGCTGGGGCGGCCCGAATTGCTGAAGGCGATAACCGCCTATGAACAATCCGAGTTCGATCTGCGCGGCGAAGTGGCAAGACAATATCCGGCGATAAACGTCGGACCGGGCTTTAGCTGGGATCATGGTCTGGTGAAGATCCCTTTCAACATCGGACTCGCGCTGCCACCGTTCGATCTCAACCGGCACGCTATAGCTGCGGCCACGGCGCGCCGCAGCGAATTGGCGGCCCAGCTTGAGGCGCTTTATGCCAGTGCCGTCGCCAGCATCGACAGCGCCTTGGCGGAGAGCATGGCAGCGCGGCGCGTGCTTGCGCAAACCCGCGAACTGGACTTGCCAATCGCGGCGCGGCTGGCTGCGCAAGCTGATCGCGAACTGACGTCTGGTGCCATCGACCGGAGCGACTGGGTCGCCGCGCAGGCGGGGCTTGAAGTGGCGCGAGTGAATGAACTCGACGCTTTGGCCCGGGTTCTTGCCGCCGATATCGCGCTCGAAGAAGCCTTGCGCCGTCCGCTGTCAGGACCGGAAACACTGATCGAAGGAGCCGGTTCTTGACGCGAAAAAACGGGGCAGCGCTGGTCGCGATTGGGGCAGTATCGGGAGCAGCGGTGTTGGCACTGGCGCTCTATCTGGCGGGCGACCTTGGTGAGCGGGAAGCGGAGTCTGAAAGCGAGAGGCAGGGGGCGCAGGCCAGTCCTGATCCGGTACGCGATATGGCTTTGCGCGCACGGCTGGGAATCAAGGTTGCGGCGCTCTCAGCATTTTCCGGGTCGCAGGAAGCCAGCGGTTTTGCGCGCGGGCTGGACGCCGGGTCACTCGCCGCGATTGTCGCCGAGATTGACAGTGCGCAGGCTGTTGTCGCCGCCTCACAGGCTGAAAGCGCAAGGCTTGATGCGCTTTATCGCAACGATGTCAGCGCATCGCGCCGCTCGGTCGAAGCGGCGCGGGCGCAAGCATTGGCGGACCTTGCGCGGCTGCGGCTGGCGCGACAGCGGATAGCGCTGGAATATGGGCCGGGCCTTGCCAGATTGGGCGGTGCGGGTGTCCGTCAACTGGTGTCTCGGGTAACGGGCGGGGAAGCTGCGCTGGTCCGGATCGACATACCAGGGGCGCTGCTCGCAGCGGGCACGGCAGTGCAAATCCGTGCCGGCCAAGAGAGCGCGATCGTACGCGTGCTCGGCCCGGCGGCGGCGGCGGACAGCAAATTGCAATCCGCGGGCGTGCTGGCCGTGCTTTCGGGAACATTGGCTCGTCAACTGCTCGCGGGACGAGTGCTGCCGGTGCAAACTGCTGTAGGCCCCTCCATTGCGGGCGTGCTGGTGCCGCGTGACGCGGTGGTGCGCTATCAAGGCCAGTTGTGGGTTTTTCGGCAAGAGGCTGCGAAGTTTGAGCGGATAATCTTGCTAGATCCGCAGCCAATAGGTGAGGGCTGGCTGGTGCGCAGCGGCCTCAAGCCGGGTGATGTCATTGCCATCCACGGCGGAACCGGCCTGCTGGCGCTCGAAGACAGACCGGCGCAGTCCGCCGGCGAGGAAGACTAGCCGTCATGCTTGATCGGCTCGTCCGCTGGTGCGTCGCAAACGCGTGGGTTGTCCTTACCCTTGCCGCGATCCTGTTTGTTTACGGGATCCTTGTAGTCAATCACGCGCGTTATGACGTGTTCCCTGAATTCGTGCCCGCGCAAGTCGCTGTGCAGACGGAGTCGCCAGGGCTGGTCGCCGAACAAGTCGAGGCGCTGGTCACCCGCCCGCTGGAAAACGCGATAAACGGCGCGAACGGGGTCGAGACGGTCCGCTCGGAATCCTCACAGGGCCTCTCGGTCATCCGGGTGACGTTTCATGAAGGCGCCGACCCGCTCAAGGCCCGGCAGGTCATCGCCGAAGCGCTGACAAAAGTATCCGGCCAGTTGCCAAGCGGGGTTGCAGCGCCAACGCTGTCACCGCTGACGTCCTCGACGATGGATCTGCTCAAGGTCGGCCTGGTAAGCGACCGGATTGATCAGCGCCAACTTCGGGCACTGGCCGAATGGACGATCAAACCGCGCCTGCTGGCAACGCGCGGAGTTGCGGGCGCAATGATCTATGGCTCTGCCGAATCGCGCTTCGAAGTGCACGTGCGCCCAGAGGCGTTGGTCGCTCGGCAGATTTCGCTGGCAGACGTTTCGGCGGCGGTGTCGGCCCTCACAACCGTGCGCGGCGGTGGATTTGCCGAGACGGCCAACCAGCGCATTCTGGTGCGGCCAACAAATGGCAAGATCGATGCCACCGCCCTGGGCAACGCCCTGATCGTGTCGGCGACCGGGCCGGCAATCCGCTTGCGTGATGTGGCGGATATTGCGTTGGTCGCCGGGCCGGAGATCGGGGAAGCGCTGATCATGGGGCGACCGGGCGTGCTCATTTCGATGTCCAGCCAGTTCGGTGCGAACACGCTCGACACCACGCGGGCGATCGAAGCGACGCTGGCGGAGTTGCGGCCCACTTTTGCCGCACAGGGCGTGCGGATATATCCCGCACTGCACCGTCCGGCGAACTTCATCGAGGTGGCCCTGCGCGGCATGTCGATAGATTTGCTGATTGGCGCCGCCATGATTGCCTTGATCCTGATCGCCTTCCTTCGCGACGTCCGTGTGGCTCTGATCGCCTTCCTGGCCATCCCGTTGTCGCTGCTGGCGGCCTTGATCGTCCTCGATCTGCTGGGTCAGACAATCAATACCATGACGCTCGGCGGGTTGACCGTGGCGCTTGGAGTGGTTGTCGATGATGCCGTGGTCGACGTGGAAAACATCGTCCGCCGCCTTAGGGGCGCGACGGGTGGTGATCGGCGCAAGATCATCGCCGACGCCAGCGTAGAGGTGCGCGCGCCTGTGGTTTACGCCACTTACGTGCTGGCCCTGACCATCGCGCCGATCCTGTTCCTGACCGGACTGCAGGGCGCGTTCTTCTCACCACTGGCGCTGGCCATCCTGTTGGCGGTGATCGCTTCGCTGTGTGTCGCCATTACCCTGACCCCGGCGTTGGCCTACCTGCTGCTGGCCCGAACCACCCCGCACGATGAACCTCTTGGCTTGGCGCGGGCCAAGGCGTGGCATCGCGGGTTTCTGACCAAGATCTGCGCGCGACCGATTCTGGTCGTGGGTTGGACAGCGGTGACTGGACTGGTGGGAATTGTCGGCATGATGATGTTTGGCGGCGAACTGCTGCCAGCCTTCCGCGAGGGCCATTATGTACTCAAGGTCAACGGACCACCCGGCGCTTCAATGGCCTGGATGCGCGAGAGTGGAGCGCGGCTTTCGCATGACCTGCTGGCGATTCCCCAGATCGCCACGGTCGAGCAACAGATCGGCCGGGCCGAGGCGGGAGAAGACCCTTTTCCGCCCCATGAGAGTGAAATTCACGTCGAACTCAAACCGGGAGGAGCAAGCAGCCAGCAGGCAGCACTGGATGCGATCCGCCGTACTTTGGCAAACTATCCGGCGCTGCAAACGGAAACACTGACCTTCCTCGGCGACCGCATCGGTGAATCGCTCTCGGGTGAGACGGCGCAGTTTGCGGTCAGCATCTATGGTCCCGACCTTGATGTGCTGGACCGAACGGCGATGCAGGTTGCGCAGGTGATAGGCCAGGTTCCGGGATCGGCAGACGTGCGGGTAAAGTCGCCGCCGGGAACTCCAGTCCTCACCATCGAACTCGATCCCGCGCGCATGGCGGCGCATGGAGTCTCGCCCGCCGATGCCAACGATGCCATCGAGATCGCATTTCAAGGGCATGTTGCCGGGCAAGTCGCCGAAGCCGACCGGGTGACCGACGTTGCGGTCGTACTTCCCACACAACTGCGCCGCGATCCTGAAAGCGTCGCGGATATTCTGGTCCGCTATGCAGATGGCTCGTCGGTCAAGCTGGGGGACATCGCCACGGTCTATCTTGAAGAAGGGCGCAGCAGCGTCAGCCGTGATGGCGGCCAACGCCGCCAGATCGTGACCCTCAATCCGACCCGCAAGGATATTGCCGGTTTTGCGCGCGATGCCCGCAACGCGATCGCCGCCAAGGTCAAGCTGCCAGCAGGGGTAACCCTGTCATACACCGGCGTGGCCGAAGGTCAGGCGGCTGCCACCCGTCAGGTCATATTCAACGTGGCAATCGCGGCGGTGGCGATTATCGGCTTGCTCGTTCTTGCCTTCGGCGGCCTGCGTTCAGCGGCGCTGATCCTTGCGGGGACTCCGTTTGCGCTGGTTGGAGGGGTTGTTGCAGTCGGCCTTTCCGGAGGCGTACTTTCGCTCGGCGCACTGGTTGGGTTCGTTACATTGTTCGGGATCGCGGCGCGCAATGCGATCCTGCTGGTTTCGCATCTCGATCATCTGGTCGTCGAAGAAGGTGAAGTTTTCGGCCTCGCAACCGTTTTGCGCGCAGCCGAGGAACGCGTGACACCCATTCTTATGACGGCACTGGTGACCGCGCTTGGCCTGCTGCCATTAGCGTTGGAAACCGGGCAGGCAGGCCGCGAGATACAAGGGCCGATGGCGCTGGTCATTCTCTGCGGCCTTGTGACGTCAACGATCATGAGCCTTCTGTTTCTGCCCGCGCTCATCCTCCGGTTTGGCAAGAGCACGTCCGACGCTATATTGCCCCGCATCGAGGCAATTGACAGTCAAGGTTGCTAGGGTCAGGACCTATTAACCGCGCCTTCGAGGTTTGAAGCAAAATGGCTCAGCGCAAGGCGGATAGGCGCGGGAATAGTGGTTCTATTTCAAGACTATCCAACGCAGTGCTGGGCCATTTTGATCA
>JBDUBN010000352.1:0-3286 GCA_040004085.1 Novosphingobium sp. | reverse complement strand
GCACGTCCGGCCACCGCGACGCGCATGTATTGGGCAAAGGCCCGCGCCGGGGCGGAGCCGCCCTGCAGGCCGGGAACCGGCTTGGCATCGTCGCGGCCCATCCACACGCCGGTGGTGACGCCGCTGGAAAAGCCGAGGAACCAGCCGTCCTTGTTCGAACTGGTGGTCCCGGTCTTGCCCGCGACTGGCCGTCCGATCTGCGCGGCCTTGCCGGTGCCGATGTTGACGGCGGTTTGCAGCAGATCGGTGATCCCCGCCGCAACAAACGGCTGAACCAGCGGCTGTCCGCCTATCGAGGCGTGCTGATACAGTACCCGGCCATCAGTGGTGACGACCTTGGCAATGCCATAGGGTTCCACCATCGTCCCCTTGGCCGAAACCGAGGCAAAGGCGCGGGTCATGTCGATCAGCCGCACGTTGGAAGTGCCCAGCACCATCGACGGCACCGTCAGCACCGGCGTGGTCACGCCAAACCGCCTAGCCATCGACGCAACGGCGTTGAAGCCGACCTCGTTGCCCAATTGCGCCGCAACGGTGTTTTTCGAATAGGCAAAGGCGGTGCGGATATCGATCTTGCCGACGTAGGAACCGCCGGAGTTGTGCGGGCTCCAGCCCTGAATGGTCACCGGCTCGTCCACGACTTCGTCGTCGGGCTTGTACCCGGCTTCCAGCGCGGCGAGGTAGACGAACAGCTTCCACGCCGAACCCGGCTGACGCACGGCATTGACCGCGCGGTTGTAGTTCGAGGTCACGTAATCCGTGCCGCCGACCATCGCCAGAATCGCGCCATCGCGGTCCATGCTGACCAGCGCGCCTTGCGTGCCCTTGGGCACGTTCTTGGCCACCGCGTCGGTTGCCGCATGCTGCATCCCGGCATCGAGCGTCGTCCACACCTCAATCGGATCAGTGTTTTCGGGCAGCAGCAGATCAAGCTGCGGCAAGGCCCAGTCGGTGAAGTAACGCACCGAGTTCTGCCCGGTTTCCGGGGCCAGTTGCACGGTTTTCAGGTCGACCGCCGCCAATTGCTCGGCGGAAATCTTACCGTTTTCCCGCATCGTCGTCAGCACCACGCCCGCGCGGTCCATCGCGGCCTGCGCATCGGCGGTGGGCGAATAATGCGACGGCGCCTTGACCAGCCCGGCAATAATCGCCGCCTCCGGCAGGTTCAGTTCTGATGCGGGGTGGCCAAAGAACTTGCGGCTGGCGGAATCCACACCATACGCGCCGCCGCCGAAATAGACCTTGTTCAGGTACAGCTCGAGGATCTGCTGTTTGGAGAACTTCCATTCCAGCGCCATCGACAGCACCGCCTCACGCGCCTTGCGGGTAAAACTTTTATCGTTGTTCAGGAATATGTTGCGCGCCAGCTGTTGGGTGATGGTCGACCCGCCCTGCCGCCAGCGACCTTTCTCGATCCGAACCATAAGCGAGCGTGCAATGGCGATGGGATCAATGCCGAAGTGGTCGTAATAGCGCCGATCCTCGACCGACAGCATCGCGTCCTGCATCACCTGCGGCATCTCGCGGATCGGCACCCACTTGCCGTAGCTTGGTCCCAGATTGAACAGTTCGGTGCCATCGCGCGCGCGCACGACGATCATCTGGCCGGTCTGGCTGGATTTCAGTGCGTCATAATCGGGTAGCGACCGTTCGGTCACCGCCACGGCCACGCCGACAAAGATCAGGACCAGCAGCGCCAGCGCCAGGCCCCAGACCATCAGACGGCGGAAAAAACGCCCACCGCGACCGGACGAGGCCTTTTTTGCAGGCGGTCTTGGCGGAGTGTTCGACGGACCGCCGCCACTTCCTGCAATGCGGCGCCGGGCGGCGTTTTGTGCCATGTCGCTGAATCAACCCTTCAAAAACGCAAGCCGCGCTTTCCCACTTCGCCTTGCATAGGCGAATTGGAACGCAGGGTTAACGAAAAAACGGCTATTCTTTCGGCTCGAATTCCAGCGACGCGCTGTTGATGCAATAGCGCAAGCCATTTGGCCCCGGACCGTCAGGAAAAACATGGCCCAGATGGCCTTCGCACTTGGCGCAGCGGACTTCGGTGCGGACCATGCCGTGCGCGTGATCGGACAGTTCGACCACCGCGTCGCTGGCGACGGGAGTGGTATAGCTCGGCCAGCCGGAGCCGGAATTGAACTTGGCGTCCGAGGTGAACAGCGGCTCTCCGCAACCAGCGCAGCGGTACATGCCCTCGGCCTTGTAGGCCTCATAAGCGCCAGTAAACGCGCGTTCGGTGCCTGCCTGCCGCAGGATCTGATACTGTTCGGGCGTCAGCCGTTCGCGCCATTCGGCTTCGCTCAGGACCAATTTGTCGGGCATCGGAGTCTCCATATTAGCGCGCCGATATAGGCATCAAAGCGCGTTAAACAATGCCAGCATCCGCGCCCATGCCCGGTCCGCCTGAACCTGATCATAGACCGGCGCATCAAGCGCACACCAGCCATGTTCGGCTGGATAGACCTCTATTTCCGCCGGACGGCCAGCTGCCGCCGCCGCCGCGCGCAAGGCATCCTTGTCCCCCGGCGCGCGGGCATCGTCGCCCTTAGCGATAGCGAACAGGAAGCTGGCCTTGGTGCTTGCGATCAGCTTGTGCGGGCTGTCCGCTTGGTCAGTGACCAGCGCCGCGCCGTGGAAAGAGGCGGCGGCGCGCACGCGGTCTGGCACGGCAGCGGCGGTGAGGACGGTGAACGGCCCGCCCATGCAATAGCCTGCACTGCCTATTCCGCGCGCAGTATCGACTGCCGCCTGCCCATCGAGGAAGGCAACGAACGCCTTGGCATCGCGCGCGATGGCGTCGGATGTGAGCTGGGCTCTCATCGGCGTGATTTTGGCCTGCCCTTCGGGTGTGCGCCATTCGGCAAACGTGGCCAGAACCGGGGACTTGGCACTGCGATAATACTGATTGACCACCAAGACCGCAAAGCCGTCGGCCGCCAGTCGCCGCGCCATTTGCTTGTATGCATCGCGCAGACCACCGATGTCCGGCCACATTATTACGCCGGGATGCTTACCGCTGGCAGGGTGGACGAACAGGGCGTCGGCCATGCCGTCAGGAGTGGTTATGCTGACGATAGCTTCGCTGAGCGGGGTGGCGGGGTGCTTTTCCGCAGCACAGGCGGCCACGCCGGGAAATCCGGCAACCACCGCCGCACCCGCACCGATCATGCCGAACTGGCGACGCGACAGTAATGCGTTTTCGTCTGCCGCGGTGAATTCATCGCACATGGGTTCAGTCTCCCGGAAAGTTCATCTCGACGTTGATGCCATTTGGATC
>JBDUBN010000351.1:0-3296 GCA_040004085.1 Novosphingobium sp. | reverse complement strand
TGCACATCTGGGCGCTGCACATCCCCGGTTCGTCAAACCCGACCGGCGTTGAAGTGAAGAGCGAAAGCGATACGCTGCCGTTCCATCCGTACTACACAGCGAAGGACGGCTTTGGGCTGGGCGTGTTCCTGATCCTGTACTGCGCGATGCTGTTCTTTGGACCCAACGCGCTGGGCCACCCGGACAACTATATCCCGGCCAACCCGATGCAGACCCCGGCGCACATCGTGCCCGAATGGTACTTCTGGCCGTTCTACGCGATCCTGCGCAGCTTCACCTCGGACTTCTTCTTTGTTCCGGCCAAGCTGCTGGGCGTGTTGGCGATGTTCAGCGCGATCCTGATGTGGTTCATCCTGCCGTGGCTGGACAAGTCGCCGGTTCGTTCTGGCAACTACCGCCCGCTGTTCCGCAAGTTCTTCTGGGTACTGATCCTTGACGTGCTGGTGCTCGGCTATTGCGGCGGCGCTCCGGCAGAGGAACCCTACCTGATGGTGAGCCAGATCGCGGCAATCTATTACTTCCTCCACTTCCTTGTGATCCTGCCGATCGTCTCCTCGATCGAGCGCCCGGAACCGCTGCCGTTCTCAATCACTGAGGCGGTCCTCGGCCATGACCAGGTTGCGGTTCTCCCCGCAGCTTCGGCCTGACCTCAGCGAGACGGAAAGAGACAGAACCATGATCCGCATCTTCTCCATTCTCGCCGGCCTGTTCTTTGCAGGGGCGCTCGCCTGGTCGTTCGTCGGCGAAGCGGTTTCGACCGCGCAAGACGGCTTGCCGCATTCGGCTGAGCGGTCGTTCCACGAACATCCCAAGGAACTGGCGCTGTCCAGCGACGGGGCGTTCGGCACGTTTGACCGCCAACAGTTGCAGCGCGGATTTCAGGTTTACACCGAAGTCTGCGCCAGCTGCCACTCACTGAAGTACGTCGCATTCCGCGACCTGACGGCGCTCGGCTATGATGCCGACGAAGTGAAGGCCATCGCCGCCAAGGTTCAGGTTCCGGCCTACAACACCGCGACTGGCGAACTGAAAACCAGCCCCGGCAAGGCGACCGATCACTTCCCGCCCGTGGTTTACGGCGGACAGGGCAGCCCGCCTGACCTGTCGCTGATCACCAAGGCGCGTCACGGCGGCGCCGGCTATGTCTATTCGCTGCTGACCGGCTATGCCAACCAGCCTGCCGAACTGCTGAAGAAGTATCCTGACGCGAAAACGCCGGACGGATTGCACTTCAACCCCTATTTCGCCAACCTCAACATCGCGATGCCGCCGCCGCTGACCTCTGAAGGTCAGGTGACGTACAGCGATGGCACCAAGCCAACGGTCGACCAGATGGCCAAGGATGTCTCGGCGTTCCTGGTGTGGACCGCCGAACCCAAGCAGGACAAGCGTCGGCAGACCGGCTGGGCCGTGCTCGGCTTCCTGCTGTTCGCTACAGTGCTGGCCTATCTGGCTAAGCGCAATGTTTGGGCTGACCAGCACTAAACGGCGTGCCTTAAATCTGATGGTCCTAAATCCTCCCTGAGCTTGCTCGGGGAGGGGACCGCCCGGCTCTTGCCGGGTGGTGGAGGGGTCTGTTCCGTCAGGCGCCGCTCAACAAAAAAGCCCCCCTCCGTCAGCCGCAGCGCGTCTGCCACCTCCCCGAGCAAGCTCAGGGAGGATTGTTCAGACGGTGCACTACGGCTAGTTACGCCGCCTTGGGCGCTGCCTGCGCCTCTTGCTCTGCTGCCTGATCCACTAGCCCAGCAACCGCAGATGAATGGGCCACCTCGTCCAGTTCGGTCAGTGCCAGAAGATTGCTCTCTATCCGGCCAAGGTCATAAACGTAATTGACCATCACCCCGTGCGATTGCCGCATACCATTGGCGGAAAGGTCGCCCCCGGCGTGAACCGCCTCCAGCCGAGCGCCGTTGCCCAGATGGAACCGCGCCACTGGATCGAGCACCGCACCGGCAGGACTGCGCCCGGTCACCAGATAACGCGCCGCCTCGGCCCGCAATGCGTCCCCGGTGGGAACTTCCCCGCCGTGTTCGTGCGCCAGCCACCGGGCAAAGCCGGGCAGCGGTGACAGGGTGGCAAAGCACGACAATTGCGGCAGTTCGGAGCGCAGCAGTTCAACCACCTGCTTGATCAGGAAATTGCCAAACGGGATGCCGCGCAGGCCTTGCTGGCAGTTCGAGATCGAATAGAAGATCGCATGGCTGGCGCTGTGCGGATCAATGACCTCGCGCTGGTCAGCGATGATGCTGTCGATGGCGTCTGGCAGCGCCGAAGTCAGCGCCACTTCGACGAAGATCAGCGGATCATCGGCCATCTGCGGGTGGAAGAAGGCATAGCAGCGGCGATCAACCGGCTCGACCCGGCGGCGCAGATCGTCCCAGCCCTTGATCGAGTGAACCGCCTCATAACGGATAACCCGTTCCAGCACGGCGGCGGGGGTTTCCCAGTCGATCCGGCGAAGTTCCAGGAACCCAGCGTTGAACCAGCCCGAAAAGACATATTCGAAGTCAGCATCCAGCGCCGCCTCGGCGCGCTCCAGCTTGCCACGCGCCAAGAGATCGGCGCGCATATGGATCAGGCGTCTGGTGCCGCCGGGTGCCAGGTTGAGCAGGCGAATCATCTTTTGACACTGCGATTCGGCCGCACGGTGCAAGGCTTTGGCGCTGTTCTCGTCAGGGTTGGCCTGCCAGGCAGCAATCGCGGCAGTAATCGCCTCGCCATCGCGCGGAAACTTGGCGCGCGCTTCAGACAGGAACTCCCGCCGGGCCTCGACATCGCTCGCCTCGTACAGGTCGAAAAATGCCGAAGCCAGTGACGGCCCGGAAGCCTTCCCTTTAACCGACAACAGCAATTCGGCCAGATCGATCAGCCGCGCCGGGCGCTGTTCGCCGCTGGTGCCGCCCTTGCGCGCGGAAAAGCCCAGCTTCTCCAGCATTTTGCCGAACCGCGCCGTCAGCCCCAGTTCCAGCTGCCCCTTTGGCTTCGGCGTCCTCGAACGGACAATCTTCTCAGCAATGTTCATTCTGCGCTCCTGGGCCCATGCTCCTTGACGCACGGACACTCTACCAAGTCGTGCTTACGCCGATATGTTTACAGTCCGTGACACGACAATATGCGCAAAGAGATTGACTGACGGCCCCCCATGATGGCAAGCGCCATCGCATCGCGGCGGCGCTCATGTCCCACACTTGGGCTGATCCGCAGTGGCGACGATGAGCGGGTATAGCATAGTGGTAATGCACTAGCCTTCCAAGCTAGCTAGGCGGGTTCGATTCCCGCTACCCGCTCCAACTTCC
>JBDUBN010000051.1:0-11133 GCA_040004085.1 Novosphingobium sp. | reverse complement strand
TTCTATTCAGAGCCGGTGATCCAGTCAGTTATCGCCCGTCCGGCGCGCGTTTCGGTGCGCAACCCGACCAAGGCCGCGCCGACTACGGTGCAGGGGACGCATCTGGTCCAGCTTGGCTCGTTCGCCAGCCAGCAAGGCGCTCGCCGCGCATGGGGTATCTATACCGCCCGCGATGCGTCGCTGTCGAAGTATCGGATGACGATCAATCAGGCCACAGTGCGCGGCCAGACGGTCTGGCGCGTGGCGGCTGGCGGCATCAACGGATCTGGCGCGGCCAATGGCCTGTGCAGTCAAGTCAAGAACCACGGCGGCGCATGCTTTGCCTATGCGGGCAACGCGCACAGCGTTGCACCAAGCGTGGTGCCTGCTCCAGCACAGGAAGCCTCCGGCCCGCAGCGCGCCCGTCGCCGTTAAGTCCCGCCGCCGTTAAATATTGCGCCGTTAACCAATTCGCAACCGGGGCGCTGTATTCTCGGATCATGGACCAACCAGGGAGCCCTTTCCGCATCGCGGAGAGGGTTTTCTGCTTTTTGGCCACTAATCCTCCCCGAGCAAGCTCAGGGAGGATTGAGGTATGCTAAGCCACCTGCATCGCGCCCTTGAACAGCGCCGAAACCCGGCCTTGCACCGGCTGGCGATCAAACGGGGTGTTGCCCGCGCTGGCCGCCATCTTGTCCGAATCGACGATCCACGGACGTTCGGGATCAATCACCGCGAGATCAGCCTCGGCGCCGACTTCAAGCAGGCCAGCGCTCACGCCGAGCAGCCGCCCCGGGGCGGCGCTTAGCAATTCAAACGCGCGCGCCATGTCGATCACCCCGTCGCGCACCAGCGTCAGCGTCAGTGGCAGCAGCGTTTCCGCGCCCGCCATGCCGGGTTCGGCATCGGCAAAAGGCAGGCGCTTGTCCTCCGGGCCGCGCGGATCGTGCCCGGATGCGATCATGTCGATGGTGCCGTCGCCAATCGCAGCGATTACCGCGCGCCGGTCAGCCTCAGCGCGCAGCGGCGGGGAGAGGCGGGCGAACGTGCGGAAATCGGACATCGCGATGTCTGACAGCATGAAGTGCGCGGGCGTCACTCCGGCAGTTATCGCCACGCCGCGCCGCTTTGCCGCGCGGACCAGATCGAGCGCGGCGGCAGTGGTGACCTGGCGGAAGTGCAGCCTGGCGCCCGACAGTTCGGCCAAGGCAATGTCGCGCGCCACGGCGAGCGCCTCAGCAGCAGCAGGAGCGCTGGGCAGGCCCAGCCGGGTCGCCATTTCGCCTGCGGTGGCGACGGCATTGCCGGTAAGTCCGCCATCCTCGGCATGGGTGACCACGGTCAGGCCCAACATCGCGCAATAGCGCAGCAGGCGCAGCATGGTGCCCGAATCGCTGATCCAGCCGCGCCCGGTGGCGACCGCCTTGGCCCCGGCATCGCGCATCAGCGCCAGCTCGGCCAACTCATTCCCCTCAAGCCCGCGCGTTGCAGCGGCGAGGGGGTGGACCCACAAGTCCGGCTTGCCCGATTGCGCGGCAAAGCGCACGCGCGCCGGGTGATCCAGCGGCGGGCCTTGGTCCGGCATCAGCGCCGCGCGGGTGATCCCCCCGAAATGGAACGCCGGTTTGTCGATGGCGAAAACGCCCATATCGACCAGCCCGGGGGTGAGCAGCGCGCCCTTGGCATCGAACACGCGGTCGCCCTGTTGCGGGGAAACGTCAGCGCCAAGCTCGGCAATGCGGTCACGGTTCGTGCGTAAGGCTCCGGCAATCGGCGCCCCATGCGGCAGCACCAGCCGGGCGTTGATCACGCAAAGTGGCGTAGCGATCATTGCCAACCCTCCACACCGCGCGTGCGGCGGGTCAGCACGTCAAGGCAAGTCATGCGCATCGCCACGCCCATTTCCACTTGCGAAGTGATCAGCGATCTCCCGGCCAGATCCGCGACGTTGCTGTCAATCTCGACGCCACGGTTCATCGGGCCGGGGTGCATGACAAACGCCCCCGGCGCGGCCTTGGCCAGCCGGTCCAGCGTCAGCCCGTAAAGGTGGCGGTATTCGCGCGGGCTGGCGATGAACTGGCCTTGCATCCGCTCGCTTTGCAGTCGGAGCATCATCACCACGTCAGCCCCTGCCAGCGCCGCGTCAAAATCATGGTACGGCGTGACTTTAAGCTGCTCGATCCCCTCAGGCATCAAGGCGGGCGGAGCGCAGACGCGCAAATCCGCGCCCAGCGTGGTCAGCGCGTGGATGTTCGAGCGGGCGACCCGGCTGTGCAGCACATCGCCGCAGATCACCACTTTCAAGCCGCTGAATGGCTCGGCACTTTCCCCGCGCTCGCGAAAGGCGCGGCGGATGGTCAGGGCGTCGAGCAGCGCCTGTGTCGGGTGCTCGTGCTGGCCGTCGCCGGCGTTCAGAACCGGACAATTGACCTTGTCGGCAATCAACCGCACCGCGCCCGAGCTGGCGTGGCGGATCACGATGGCGTCGGCGCGCATCGCGTTCAGCGTGAGCGCCGTGTCGATCAGCGTCTCGCCCTTCTTCACGCTCGATTGCCCTGCGTGCATGTTGATGACGTCTGCGCCCAGCCGCTTGCCAGCGATTTCGAACGACAGCAGCGTGCGGGTCGAGTTTTCGAAAAAGGCGTTGATGATCGTCAGTCCGGCAAGCAGATCGTTGTGTTTGTTGCGCTGGCGATTGAGTTCAACCCACTGCTCCGCCTCGTCGAGCAAGAACATGATCTCATGCGGGGCCAAACCGGCCACCCCCAGCAAGTTACGGTGCGGAAATGCCATGCCGCCCGCTGGATAGCGACCGGATGAGGAAGGCTTCGCGTCTGTCATTGAAGACAGGCCACTAAACGGACGGCCCTTTGCTGGCAAATCATTCTTCCTATGCCACTTTGCCAAACCAACCGCGTTCTCTACAGAGCTGCGACAGAACTTCAGGAACCGATGATGATCTTTGCACGCAAGCTATGGCATCTGCTGGTCGCCATCAAGGATGGCCTGGTCCTGGTGTTCATGTTGCTATTCTTCCTCGCGCTCTATGCGCTGATGACCGGCAGGCCCAGCGCCGGGCAAGTGCGCGATGGGGCGCTGCTGCTCAAGTTGGACGGATCGGTGGTGGAGGAGCCATCGGAAAGCAGTCCACTGGCGTTCCTGATTGCCAGCGGATTGCCCGCGCATGAATACCGGGCCCGTGACGTTGTCCGGGCGCTGGATGCGGCGGCGACTGACGATTCGGTGAAGGCCGTGGTGCTCGATCTTGGTCGGTTCAGCGGCGGCGGTTTGGTGCATATGCAGGACATCGGCGCGGCGCTCGACCGGGTTCGCGCGGCGAAAAAGCCGGTGCTGACCTGGGCCATGGGCTATGCCGACGATGGCCTGATGCTGGCCGCGCATTCCAGCGAAGTGTGGATCGACCCGATGGGCGGCGCTTTCGTTTTGGGGCCGGGCGGGCAGGGCCTGTATTACGGCAAGCTGCTGGAACGGTTCAAGGTCACCGCCCACGTCTACCGCGTCGGCACGTACAAGGAATACGTCGAGCCATACTTGCGCAACGACATGTCGGCCCCTGCCCGCGAGGCGCGCACGGCGGTTAATGGGGCGCTGTTCGATGCGTGGAAGACCGATGTCGCCAAAGCGCGGCCGGGGGCCAACCTCAAACTGGTGACCGAAGACCCGGCGGGCTGGTACAAGGCATCGGGCGGCGACGGTGCGACAGCGGCGGTATCGGCCGGGCTGGCCGACCAGATTGGTGACCGCGTGGCTTTCGGCAAGCGCGTTGCCAAAATCGTGGGCACCGACAACCGCGACGAACGCCCCGGCAGCTTCGCCCACAGCAATTTCAAGGCGTTCCTCGCCAAGCACGAACCCGCGACCCCCGGCAAGGCGATCGGCGTGGTGACCATTGCCGGTGAAATCGTCGATGGCGATGCTGGCCCGGGCACCGCAGGCGGCGACCGGATTGCCAAGCTGCTGGACGACAAGGACGCACGCGACATTGCCGCACTGGTTATCCGGGTCGATTCTCCCGGCGGGTCGGTTACGGCGGCGGAAGCCATCCGCGCAGCGATTGAACGGCAAAAGGCGCGCGGGATTCCGGTGGTCGTGTCGATGGCCAATGTTGCGGCCAGCGGCGGCTACTGGGTATCGACCCCGGCCACGCGAATTTTTGCCGAACCGGGCACGATCACCGGGTCGATCGGCATTTTCGCGGTTCTGACCAGCTTTGAAAAGACGCTGGCGGACTACGGCGTCACGGCAGACGGGGTGCGGACGACGCCGTTGTCGGGCCAGCCGGATATGTTTGGCGGCTTTACCCCGGCGCTCGATTCGCTGCTCCAGTCGACCATCGAGCGTGGCTATGGTCGTTTTGTCACGCTGGTCGCGAAATCGCGCGGAAAGACGCCCGAGCAGATCGATGCGGTAGCGCAAGGCCGCATCTGGGACGGCGGCACCGCGCGGCAGAACGGGCTGGTCGACCAGTTCGGTTCGCTGGACGATGCCATCGCCTATGCCGCGACGGCGGCCAAGCTGGGCAAGGGTGATTGGCACCCGCTGTACCTTGGCCAGAAGAACAATGCTTATCAGTCGATGCTGGAAAAGCTGGCGGGCGAACCAGACAGCGCGCCGCCGAATGAGGGCGACCTGTTCGCGGTTCTGGCCGACCGCCAGACCGGCATGATCGCCCGCGCCCTGACCGATGCCAAGCGCATGATCGGCGTGCGCGGCGCTCAGGCCTATTGCATGGAGTGCCCGGTCAGCGCAGCGCCAGTGCACAGGCCTGTTGGTGGCGCGCTGGGCCTGCTGGCGTGGCTCAGGGCGCTTGCGGGGTAATATTTACCGCGCGTCTGCCAGTACCATCTCCGCGCCTTTTTCAGCGATCATCATGGTCGGCGCATTGGTGTTGCCCGATGTGATGCGCGGCATGACCGAGGCGTCGATTACCCGCAGGCCGTCCAGTCCGATCATTCGCAGCCGATCATCCACTACGGTTCCCATCGCCGCCGTACCGACGGGATGGAAGATCGTCGTCCCGATTTCGCCAGCGGCGCGGACCAGATCCTGCTCGGTCTGAAATTCATGGCCGGGGCGCATTTCCTGCGGCGCATAGCGTTCCAGCGCGGGTTGGCTGACGATCTGGCGGGTGATGCGGATCGCCTGCGCCGCGACGCGCCGGTCCTCGTCGGTTGACAGGTAATTGGGGCTGATCGCCGGGGCTTGTGCGGGGTCAAGGCAGCGGATCGCAGTGCGTCCACGGCTTTCCGGCCGCAGGTTGCAGATGCTGGCGGTGAAAGCCGGAAACGGATCGAGATCGCCGCCAAATGCCGCCAGACTGAGCGGCTGGACGTGGTATTCCAGATTGGCGGTTGCCTGGTGATCGTGGCTTTTCACGAACATGCCAAGCTGGCTGGGGGCCATGGCCATGGGTCCAGTGCGCCGCAGCAGGTATTCCAGCCCGATCAGCCCCTTGCCGATCAGGCTGCCGGCCCTCTGGTTCAGCGTTGGAACGCCGGAAACCTGCCAGGCACAGCGCAGTTGCAGGTGGTCCTGCAGGTTGCCGCCAACCGCTGGCCGATCAAGCACCGGCACCACGCCCATTTGGCTGAGGCGGCTGGCGTCACCGATGCCGGATCGTTCCAGAATTGCCGGACTGCCAATCGCTCCCGCCGCCAGAATGACCTCGCCGCGCGCGCTAGCGAGGTGGTCGGTCTGGCCCAACCGGTAATGCACCCCGGTGACGCGACCCTGTTCGATCACGAGACGGTCGGCCATCGCGCCGGTCACGACTTTGAGGTTACGGCGCGACCGGACTGGTTTGAGGAAGCCATCGGACGCGCTCCAGCGCCAGCCCTTGCGCTGGGTTACGTCAAACAGGCCGGAGCCGTAATTGTCCCCACGGTTGAAATCGCGGGTTGGCGGCAAGCCCCATTGTCCAGCAGCGCGTTGGAATGCTTCAAGGATTTCCCAGCGCAGCCGCTGCTTTTCCACGCGAATCTCGCCGCCGCTGCCGTGAAATTCGTTGGCGCCGCCATAGTGATCCTCGGTCCGGGTGAAATAGGGCAGAACATCGTCCCAGCCCCAGCCTTTCAGCCCCATTTGCCGCCACGCATCGTAATCTGCGGCCTGTCCGCGCATGTAGATCATGCCGTTGATCGCCGAACAGCCGCCCAGCACCCGCCCGCGCGGGTACTTGAGCGATCGGCCCATCAGGCCCGCCTCAGCCTCGGTTTCCATGCACCAGTCGGTGCGCGGATTGCCGATGCAATAGAGGTAACCGACCGGCACCTTGACCCAGATGTAATTGTCACGCCCGCCTGCTTCCAGCAGCAGGACCCGGTTTTTCGGATCGGCGCTCAGCCGGTTGGCCAGCACGCAGCCCGCGCTGCCGCCGCCGACGATGACGTAATCGAACTGCTCACCGCTCATGAAAAGTGCCGTCCCAGCCTGATAAAACCGTGCTTCCACCTTCAGTCAGCCAAAGCACGGCGGCTATAACGGGGCAACACTTAACAGTCCCCGCTGTCCTACATCGCGGCCTTTTGGCATAGATCGATTCGACCCGGCGCGAAATCAACACAGGAACATATCATGAACAATCTTTCCGCCCGCAAGCCGATCTTCGATGCGGCGCGGCGCATGGTGGGGCGGGGGCTCTCGCAAGCCGAAGTGAACGCGCTGGACTCGGCGATTGATCAGGCGGCTGGTTCACCAACAGCGAGTTCATGCTCAGTCCCGCACCGGCTCGGCACCCTGAGCGAGCATTACGAAAGCGGCGGGCGCGGGCCGGGTACGGTTTCGGGCGGAGTGGGCGATCCGGGCGGGGTGTCCTACGGCCTGTTCCAACTCGCCAGCCGCACCGGCACCGCCGCGCTGTTCCTCACCGCTGAGGGCAAACGCTGGGCGGCAGAGTTCGGCGCAAACGCCCCCGGCAGCGTGGAATTCTCAGCCGTATGGCAAGCGATTGCCGCGCGGGAAGGGGAAACGTTTGCCGAAGCGCAGCGGCTGTTCATTGCCCGCAGCCACTACCGCCCGGCGGTGCTGGCGGTGCAAGTGGCGACCGGACTTGATCTTGACGCCCGACCCGATGCGGTGCGCGACGCGGTGTGGTCCACCGCCGTCCAGCACGGGAGCGCGGCCAAGCTGCTCTGTGCAGCCGTGGCCGAGGCGGATTTGGCCGAGCCACGCGGTTCGGCAGCCTATGACCATGCCTTGATCGAGGCGATTTATCGCCAGCGTAGCGCGCACGTCTGCGCATTGGCCGACCGCAGCGGCCCGGCGGTGCGCCGCACGCTGCTGAACGTGGCACAGCGTCGCTATCCCGATGAACTGGCGGCGGCGCTGGCGATGCTGCTGCCGCTGGGCTAGGCTGGGTTTTCAGGCGGTTGCAGGGAAGGGCACAACGCGATGCGCAAGACTTATTGGCTGGCAGGTCTCGCACTGGTTGCGATGACGAATGCAGCCGGAGCCGCCACGCCGGAACAAGTTGCGCAAGCCGCGCTCGCCGCCGCGCCGGTGTGGGATGGGCACAACGATGTGCCCGAACAGTTGCGTGATCGGCGCAAGGATGTGCTGGCGGGCTTCGACTTTGCCGACACCTCAGGCACCGCCGATGCGGCGCTGAAGCGCGGGCCAATGCAGACTGATCTTGCCCGGCTGCGCAAGGGCCACGTCGGTGCGCAGTTCTGGTCGGTATTTGTCTCCGCCGCCCTGCCAGAACCGCAAGCCGTGCAGGCGACGTTGGAGCAGATCGACGTGATCAAGCGGGTGATTGCCCAAAATCCCCAAAGCATGCAATTTGCCAGCAGTGCCGATGATGTTGTCCGGGCGATGAAGGCGGGCAAGGTTGCCTCACTGATCGGCATGGAAGGCGGCCATTCGATCGGCGGATCGCTGGGCGTGCTGCGCCAGATGTACGCGCTGGGCGCGCGCTACATGACGCTCACTCACTTCAAGAACAATGACTGGGCTGACAGCGGCACCGATGCCCCTGCGCACAATGGACTCACCCCGTTCGGCAAGGATGTGGTGCGCGAAATGCAGCGGTTGGGCATGCTGGTGGACCTGTCCCATGTCAGCGAAAAGACCATGCTTGATGCGATGGAGGTGGCGGGCGCTCCGGTCATATTCAGCCATTCGGGCGCGATGGGCATCAGTGGTCATCCGCGCAATGTGTCGGATGCGGCGCTGGACCGGCTGAAGGCCAACGGCGGGCTGATCATGGTCAACTTCTACCCCGGCTACGTCAGTCCGCAATTGCGCGCCTGGAATGCCGACCGCGCTGGCGAACAGGCACGCGCCAAGGCGCTATATCCCGACAGCCCCGACCGTGCGCTGCGCAGTCTTGCCGATTGGGACGCAGCCCATGCCAAACCCGTCGCCACACTGGCGCAAGTGGCCGACCACATCGACTATATCGCCAAGCGCATCGGCGCGGATCATGTCGGGCTTGGCAGCGACTTCGATGGTGGATCAGAAGGCCTCGCCGGCCTGCCCGATGTTAGCGCCTACCCGGCATTGTTTGTCGAACTGGCGCGGCGCGGCTGGCTACAAGCCGACCTGCAAAAGCTGTCGAACGGCAACATGCTGCGGGTTTTGCGGGCTGCCGAAGCTTATGCGACCGCGCACAGGGCCGATCCGCCGATAGAAAACGCGACGGGGTTTTAGGCGGGACAGGTTCAGGAACCTTTCCTGCGGCGGCATCGTTATCCTTCGCAACCACCGAGGAGACATGCGATGAAAACGATGACGTGCCGTGAACTCGGCGGGACTTGTGATCAGCAGATTTCGGCTGAATCGTGGGGCGAAATGGTCAAGAAAATGACCGCTCACGTCATGGAAAAGCACCCCGACGTCGCGCAATCGATGAAGAAAATGCACGAGGACGATCCAGAGAAGTGGGGTAAGGAAATGAAACCAAAGTGGGAAGCCGCGCCTGAGGTTTCTGCCTAGATCTTCCGCTCCACCAGCACCTTGATCTCTGCAGTCATAGCGTTGTTCAGCTTGATGAGCTTGTGCAATTCATCGCTGATTTCGAGCAGCGCTTCGGCGTCCTTGTAGGTCTGGAAGGCCTGTTTGTCGGACGCCGCCGCTGCGACTTTCTGACCGACCATGATGATCGAAAGCAGCACCAGTTGCAGGAACGTCTGCGCAATCCACGAAATTAGCGGGCCGGTCCCCCCGGCAATCGCAACAGGCAGGCTGATCAGCGCCAAAACAGTGAAAGCATAAGCGCACCACATGGTGCCGACGCCGTCGGTGATCTTGACCGCCAGCCAGCCGTTGAAGCCGGTGTGCTCCGCCCGGTGCGTGACCGCACCTTGCTCTTTATGCGCTTTGATTTGCGGATGGGGGTGATGCTTGTCAGAACGGCTGGTCATGGGCGATGCCTCCGGGCGGCGAATTGCCCGGGACATCGCACATTGGCATCAATCGCGCAGCAATTCGTTGATGCCGGTCTTGGAACGCGTCTGCTCGTCCACCGTCTTGACGATGACCGCGCAGTACAGCGACGGGCCGGGGGTGCCGTCGGGCAGGGGCTTTCCGGGCAGGGCGCCGGGGACCACCACCGAATACGGCGGAACCTTGCCCATGTGGACTTCGCCGGTCGCGCGGTTGACGATCTTGGTCGATGCGCCGATGAATACGCCCATCGACAGCACCGCGCCGGTGCCGACGATCACGCCTTCGGCTACTTCGCTGCGGGCGCCGATGAAGCAGTTGTCTTCGATCACCACCGGGCCAGCCTGCAGCGGTTCAAGCACGCCGCCAATGCCTGCGCCGCCCGAGATATGCACGTTGCGTCCGATCTGCGCGCAGCTGCCGACGGTGGCCCAGGTGTCAATCATCGCGCCTTCGCCCACGTATGCGCCCAAGTTGACGAAGCTGGGCATCAGCACCACGCCCTTGGAAATGAACGCGCTGTGGCGGACGATCGCGCCCGGTACGGCACGGAAACCGGCGGCACGGAACTGCTCTGCGCCCCAGCCTGCGAACTTCAGCGGCACTTTGTCAAATCCCGGAGCGCCGCCGCAGCCATTGTCCATAATGGCGTTGTCGTTCAGGCGGAATGACAGCAGCACGGCCTTTTTCAGCCACTGGTTGACCTTCCAGCCGCCGTTGCCGTCCGGTTCGGCAACCCGCGCCGCGCCCGAATCGAGCAGGCCCAGCGCCTTGTCGACAATTGCGCGAACATCGCTGCTGGCGGGAGTAACGCTGTCGCGTGCTTCAAAGGCGGCTTCGATTTGGGCGGCGAGTTCGGTCATGGCGGCGGTTCCCCAGTGGTTGGTGGGCTAGATTGGTGTTGCCGCGCGCCTAATGCCTCATGCGGCGCGGGGCAAGCGTGCATGACAACGATGCTGCCCGTTGCCCACCTAACCCTGCTCGTTTAGGCTTTGGTTGGTCAAGGAGAGCCGCGATGGATTTTACCCGCCTGTTTTCACTCGAAGGGCGCGTGGCGCTGGTTACTGGCGGATCGCGCGGGATCGGGCGGATGATCGCCGAGGGGTTCCTGTCAGCCGGAGCGCTACGGGTCTATATCACCGCGCGCAAGGAGGCCGAGGTGAACGCCACCGCTGCCGAACTGACGGCGCGCTACCCCGGAACCTGCATCGCCATGGCCGGGGATATTTCCGGACTGGCGGGCATTGATACGCTGGTCGCCGCGCTGGCTCCGCTGGAGCAGCGGCTGGACATTCTGGTCAACAATGCCGGGATCGCATGGGGTGCGCCGTTCGATACGTTTCCGGAAGCCGGCTGGGACAAGGTGATGGACCTGAACGTCAAGACGCCGTTCTTCCTGACGCAAAAGCTGCACGCCCTGCTGCGCGCGGGGGCGACGGCGGATCAGCCTGCCAAGGTGATCAATATCGCCTCGGTTGATGGCATCAGGCTCAATCCGTGGGAGACCTATCCCTATCAGGCGTCAAAAGCGGCGTTGATCCACCTCACCCGGCGCATGGCGGCGCGGCTGGCGGGGGAGAATATTGCCGTCACGGCGATTGCGCCGGGGATGTTTGCCTCGAAAATGAATCAGGCGGCGGCGGTGGCAGAGGCCAAGCTGGCGGCGCATATCCCGATTGGGCGGGCGGGCGTGGACGAGGACATGGCTGCCGCCGCGATTTACCTCGCCAGCCGGGCGGGCAATTACGT
>JBDUBN010000350.1:0-3306 GCA_040004085.1 Novosphingobium sp. | reverse complement strand
GCGACAAGGTTCTGGCCATAGATATGCGCCACCGAAGCCGCACCCTTGATGTCGGCCAGATAGGTCATCTTGGGGCCTTCCTGACGGGTATGCGTCCACATTGCCGCCATCGGAATATCAGCATGGCTGCGCATCGCCATGTCGTCGCCCAGCGACGGGCGGTGATCTTCCAGCGCTTCGCCATAGACCTTCAGTCCGGCATTATGCGCGACCTTGGCCACGGTGCCGTAATGTTCGCTGGCCATCAGATCGGCCAAAGTACGGCGGTAATCGTACAGGAAACCGTCCGAATCCTCGCGGCTGCCGATCAGCACACCGGTCAGTGTGGGCATCCACGGCGTCGGATCATAACCGCGTAGGCGCTTGAACTGCGCGATCATCTTCGGCGTCCAGTTTGCCGCGCCAACTTCTATGGAATCGGTCAGGATTGCCTGCACGCCGTGCCTGCCGATCAACCCGCCAGAGGCATCGCGGTACATGCCGAGGTAGTGGTCGAGGTAGCGCTTAATTGCGTCGCCATCGAACTTGTCGACCTCAAGCCCGGTCGCTTCGGGCGGGGCGGGATGATTGGTCGTGCCGAGCAGCGAATGGCCCAAACGTAGAACCCGCCAGTCCCCGCCCGTGGGCGGGGTCCAGTCAAGCGAACCGTCCGCCTGCAGTTTGTCCGAAATATCGATCACGCTGCCCGGCGCAACGCCCACGGCCCCGTCATTTGGACCGGCGAGATCATAATAGTTCTGCGCGATGGCAAAACCAGCCTTGGCCTCAAACCGGTCGACTTTGGGATCGCTGAACAGACGCAAGTCTCCAACCGTCAGCGGCTTGGACGGGGCCGAGTTCCCCATCGAGTCGGGCAAAAAGGAATTCACGGCCACGCCCGGTGCAGCGTTTCCCATCTGGAAACCTGCTCCCTTTCTCGGCTTGAACTCCAACCGGAAATAGCGCGCAGTGACCGGCGCGAATGCGTAAGTCACCGTTGTGTCAGCCGTGTCGAAATCGACGACTTTGCGCCAATCGATGCCGTTGTCGCTGGCCGAGAGTACGGGACTGAAGAGCGCGCCAACGAACATCATCGCCGCGCCGGGGGCGAACATCGACATCGAACGCGCCGTCACCGACTTGCCATAGTCAAGCACCAGTTCGGGATTGGCATTACCCGAAGGATCTTTTGCGATTTCAACGCCCGTGGCCAGCTCGTCATCCGCCAGACCCACGGGCACCAGCGACTTGCCCTGCCCGTCGGTCGCGGCTACCGGCACCAATTGCGCAGCGGCGGACGCAGGAAAAGCCAACACCTTTACCTCGCCATAATGTACCGGCGGGGCCTTCGGAGCCTCGCCACCCAGCATCTCCTCAATTCCGCCAGACGGGCGCAGCGTCTGGAACGGGCCGGTCGTTTGCGGTGGCGCTGCCAATTTGCCCTTGAAACGCTTGCCGCCCTTGAGCGTGGTCTCAGTCCAGACGAGCTTTTTCAGTCCGTCCTCCGGCTGCACCCAGGGACCGCCGGTTTCGGACCAGCCCGGCGATGCCGCAATGGCGAGTTCCAGCCCATTGCGATCGGCTTCCTCAGCGGCAAAATGGAAGGCGTCCTTCCACTCTGGCGTCATATAGACCAGCCGCTCGTCGACGATCTGCGGCGTCATCAGGCTGGCGTCAAAGTTCTGCAGCCCGCCGATGCCGACGCGCTTCATCCACGCGATGTCCTTGGCGATGCCGTCTTTGGTGATGTTGCCGTTCATCCAGTGCCACCACACGCGCGGGCGAGCCGACTGCGGCGGGTCCTGGAATTGGAGTTCAAGCGATGGCGTAGCGGCTGGAGGCGGCGCTTCCTCGGCCTGCGCCACTGACACCAAGGCGGTTGAACCCAGCAATCCGGCGGCAAATAGTGCGGTGCGGACGATCATCTCTATTTCTCCCGGGGGGAAGCGCGGCAAGGCTATCGCTATAAAATCGACGGCATTTTGCCGCTCTGCCCGGCAGATACCAACCTTGGCGGAAGCGATCAATCTTGATTACTTGTGATCGTATATTTGCAGCATCGCAAGCGCACCCACGACGGTCGGGCAATTCCGATCAACTCAGGCCGTCAGCAACCCGGCATGCCAGCGGACGTGTTCGGCCATGAAGGTCGAGATGAAGTAGTATGAATGGTCATAACCCGGCTGCATCCGGATGGTGGCCTGCTGGCCCGCCTTCCGTGCTGCCAGGGTCAGCAATCCGGTCTTTAGCTGATCGGTGAGGAAGCCGTCGGCCTGCCCCTGATCGACCAGCAGCGCAGGCACCCGTGCGCCGTCTTCGATCAAGGCGCAAGCGTCATATTCGCGCCATTCCGCCCGGTCCGGCCCCAGATAGCCGCTCAGTGCCTTTTCACCCCACGGGCAGTTCAGCGGACTGACGATCGGCGAGAACGCGCTGACCGAGCGAAAGCGCCCCGGGTTGCGCAGAGCGATAGTCAGAGCGCCGTGGCCGCCCATGCTGTGCCCGGTGATGCCCTGCCGCTCCATGTCGGCGGGAAACTCCGCCGCGATCAGCGCGGGAAGTTCGCGTTCGATATAGCTGCGCATGCGGAAGTTCTTGGCCCAAGGCTCTTGCGTCGCATCCACATAGAACCCCGCGCCCTTGCCGAAGTCATAGCCTTCGTCGTCAGGCACGGTATCGCCGCGCGGAGAGGTGTCGGGCGCGACGAAGATCAACCCGGCCTCGGCGCAAGCGGCGCGGTATTCGCCTTTTTCGGTGACGTTTGCGTGCGAACAGGTCAGCCCCGAGAGATACCACAACACCGGCAGCGTCGCGCCCGGCGCATGATCGGGCACGAAGACCGAAAACGTCATCGGTGTGCCGGTTTCGGCGCTGTCATGCGTGTAGACGCCTTGTGTGCCGCCGTGGCTGCGGTTCGAACTGACCTGCTCCAGCATCAGCGATACAAAGCGCAAAGCTTGTTGCCGGCGGGATCACGAAGATAGGCCAGGTAGAGCTTCATTTCGCCCATCTCCCGCCAGCCCGGCGCATCCTCGATCGCGGTGCCGCCGTTAGCAGCGCCGGCCGCATGCCACGCATCCGCCTGTTCGGTGCTGTCCATCGCCAGGCCAATCGTGCAGCCGTTGCCCACCGTCGCCGGTTTGCCGTCGATCGGCTTCGTGACCATGAACATCCCGCCGTTGTGCATGTAGATCAGGCGGCCCTTGGCATCCACAATCCCCGGTTTTCCTCCGACAGCGGCAAACACCGCATCATAAAATGTCTTCGAGGCGGCAATGTCGTTCGATCCGACCATGTTGTGACTATACATTTAAAAGTTCCTCTTCC
>JBDUBN010000349.1:0-3308 GCA_040004085.1 Novosphingobium sp. | reverse complement strand
GCGCTGGGGCTGATGAAGGTCGATGTCCTGGCGCTGGGCATGCTCACCTGCATTCGTAAGAGCTTTGACATGCTGCGCGCGTGCGGGCTTGGCGATCACGATTTGCAGAACGTGCCGCTGGAAGACCCGGCGGTCTACCGGATGCTGCAACGCGGGGACAGCATCGGCACGTTCCAGGTGGAAAGCCGCGCGCAGATTGCCATGCTGCCGCGCATGAAGCCCAAGGAACTGTACGATCTGGTCATTCAGGTCGCCATTGTCCGCCCCGGGCCGATCCAGGGCGGCATGGTCCACCCCTATCTGCGCCGCCGCAATGGCGAGGAAGCGGTGGTTTTTCCGCAGCCCCGCCCGCCGCATGATCCGCATGAACTGCGCGAGGTTCTGGGCAAGACGCTGGGCGTGCCGCTGTTTCAGGAACAGGCCATGAAGCTGGCCATAGTCGCCGCAGGCTTTACCCCGGCGCAAGCCGATGGCCTGCGCCGGGCCATGGCGACCTTCCGCAATCAAGGCACCATCCATCATTATCAGGCGCTGCTGGTGGGCGGCATGACCGCGCGCGGGTATCAGCAGGACTTTGCCGAGCGCTGCTTTGAACAGATCAGGGGCTTTGGCGAATACGGCTTTCCGGAAAGCCATGCGCAGGCGTTTGGCTGGCTGACTTATATTTCCTCTTGGCTGAAATGCCGCCACCCGGCGGTGTTCACGTGCGCACTGCTTAACAGCCAGCCGATGGGCTTCTACGCCCCTGCGCAACTGGTGCGTGACGCGCAGGAGCATGGGGTGGAAGTGCGCGCGGTGGACGTGAACGCCAGCGAATGGGATTGCTCGCTGGAAGGTGGAGAACTGGCTCTGCGGCTGGGATTCTCCCGGATCGACGGGTTCCGGGAAGTATGGGGGGATGCGATCCAGCAGGCCCGGCAATCGGGCGCGTTTATCTCGGTGGAGGACCTCGCCCGGCGCGCTGCCTTGCCCCCGCCTGCCTTGCGCAAGTTGGCCGATGCCGATGCACTTGGCTCGCTGGGACAATCGCGCCGCGACGGCTTGTGGGAAGTGCGCCGCACCCCGCCGCGCCAGTTGCCGCTGTTTGCCTTTGCCGATGCGCCGGAACTGGGCGCGGAGCCTGATGCGCGCTTGCCCCAGATGCCGCTGCATGAGGAAGTCGTTGCCGATTACCAGACCCTGCACTTGTCCTTGAAGGCACATCCCGTGCAGTTCCTCCGCCCGGCTCTTACGCGGGAAGGCGTGCTGAGCTGCGCCGATACCAACTCCGCGCCCAATGGCCGAAAAGTCCGCACCGCCGGGGTCGTGTTGATCCGCCAGCGCCCTGGCAAGGGCAATGCGGTGTTCATAACTATCGAGGACGAGACCGGCGTGTCGAACATACTGCTGTGGGCGCGCGACATGGAACGCCAGCGGCAGGCGGTGATGGCGGCGCGTCTGATGCTGGTCGAAGGCGTGATCCAGCGGAGCGACGAAGGCGTGGTCCATCTGATGGCCAACCGCGTGATCGACCGGACGGAAATGCTTGATCACCTGACTGATGGGAGCGCACTGGAAGCGGCTACCGCGTCGGACCATCAGGCTGACCCACCCGCCTCAGTTCGGCGTCATCCCCGCAATACTCGCATCCTGCCGCGCTCCCGCGACTTTCGCTGAAGCGCGGAAGATAGGCACTAAAGCACGGCAGATAGGCGGAACTTCCAGGCGACGAACAGCGTTTCCAGAAAATGCTCACCACCAGCCGCAACCTTTCCGCCAAGGAATGGCCTTCCCGCCTATGGATAATCCGCCACGGTCAAAGCGCGGGCAACGTCGCGCGCGATGCGGCGCAGCTTGGCGGGCTAGACCGGATCGTGCTGCACGGGCGCGATGTTGATGTGCCCCTGAGTCCGTTGGGCGAGGAGCAGGCCGACGCGTTGGGGCGCTGGTTCGCCAACATGCCGCCCGAGGAGCAGCCTGAGGTTCTACTGGCGTCCCCTTATTTACGCGCCGTTCGCACCGCCGAGATCATGCAGGCGAGTGGCAGACTCAATCCCGAAATCCCGGTCTGCCACGACGAGCGCCTGCGTGAAAAGGAGTTCGGCATCCTCGATGGTTTGACAACGCCCGGCGTGGCGCGCGCATTTCCTGAACAGGCGGAATTCCGGCAGTTGCTCGGCAAATTCTATCACCGCCCGCCCGGCGGCGAAAGCTGGTGCGACGTGATCCTGCGGCTGCGATCCGTGCTCGACATGACCTCGCTCCACCACGCTGGACAGCGCGTCGCCATCGTTGCGCATCAGGTTGTGGTGCTGTGCATGCGCTATATCATTGAAAACCTGGATGAAGCGGCAATTCTGGCGATCGACCGTGAGGCCGACGTCGCCAATTGTGCGGTCACCGAATACCGTTCCGATCCCGCGACAAATGCCGGGAAGCTGGCCCTCTATCGCTACAACTACACCGTGCCGGTCGAGCAGCAGGACGTGCCGGTGACGCGGGAGAAAGACCCGCCGATTGCGGCGCGCGGATGAAAGCCATCCCGGTCGACAAGGCGTGGCTGGCCGCCCACCCACTCCCCTCGGTGGGCGACGGGCTGGGCAAGGAAGAGCGCGGACGGATGGTTCTGGTCGGCGGATCGTCGTTCGTACCGGGTGCCTTGTTACTGACAGGAGAGGCCGCGTTGCGGGCCGGTGCGGGCAAAGTGCAACTCGGGGTGATCGAGCCAGTGGCGCTGGCGGTGGGCTTGGCTTTCCCCGAATGCGCGGTGATCGCCCTGCCGGCCGACCGTCGCGGCGAGATCGGACCCGGCGCGATCAATCGGCTGATCCCCAACATCCAGCGCAGCGAAACACTGGTAATCGGTCCCGGCATAATCGAGCGCCCGCAAACCGCGCAATTGGTGGCGGAAGCCTTGGAATTGGCCGGACAGGACGGCGCGGTGCTGCTGGACGCGGGAGCCATGACGGCACTTTGCCACGCCCCCCGATACACTTCCAGACGACTGATAATCACACCCCACCACGGCGAACTGGCGACGATGCTGGACTGCGATATCGACAGTATTGCCCACGATCCGGCCACTGCGGCTTTGCGGGCCGCCCGGCAATTTGGTGCGGTGGTGGTGCTGAAATCGAGCGAAACCCTGATCGCCGCGGCGGACGGCACGCTGCTTCGCTATGTCAGCGGCGCACCGGGCCTTGGCACCGCCGGATCGGGCGACGTGCTGGCGGGCGTGATCGGCGGGCTGCTGGCGCGCGGAGCCGATCCTGTGACCGCTGCAGCTTGGGGCGTGTGGCTGCACGGAGCGGCAGGCCAACGCGCGGCGG
>JBDUBN010000348.1:0-3312 GCA_040004085.1 Novosphingobium sp. | reverse complement strand
CGGTCGATCGCGACGATGCCTGTGGGCGAGGTGACATTGATTTCGGTCAGCCACTTCCCGCCGATCACGTCAATGCCGACAAACACCAGTCCGCGCGCTTTCAGGTCCGGGCCGAGCGCGGCGCAGATTTCCTCTTCAGCTGGGGTTAGCTCGGTAGCCTCTGCCGAACCGCCGACGGCGAGGTTTGAGCGGAACTCGCCCGCGCCGGGCTTGCGGTTGATCGCGCCGGCAAACTCGCCGTCGACCAGCACGATCCGTTTGTCGCCTTCAGAAACGTCGGGAAGGAACGGCTGGACCATGAACGGTTCGACCCACGCTGCGTTGAACATTTCTACCAGTGCGCCCAGATTGCTGCCGTCTGCCGGAATGCGGAATACAGCCTTGCCGCCGTTGCCATGCAGCGGCTTGACCACCAGATCGCCGGGATACTTGGCGCCAAATTCGCGCACGTCCTCTATCCGCCGGGCGATCAGCGTCGGCGGCATGAAGCGCGCGTAATCGAGCACCATGACCTTTTCCGGCGCATTGCGGACCGACGCCGGATCATTGACCACCAGCGTCCTGCCTTCCAGCCGCTCAAGAATGTGGGTGGCGGTGATGTAGCCCAGGTCGAACGGCGGATCCTGCCGCATCAGGACCACGTCGATGTCGTCGGCCAGATTGATCTTGCGGTATTCGCCGCGCTCAAAATGATCGCCAGCAACTTTTTGCACGGTAACCGGCGCGGCCCATGCGGTGATCGTCCCGCCCGGACCATCATGGGCATCAAACGCCAGCGTGCCGACATCATAATGCCACAGCGTATGCCCCCGCGCCTGTGCGCTGAGCATCAGGGCAAAGCTGGAATCTCCGACGATGTTGATTGATTCCAGCGGATCCATCTGGACGGCAACGCGAAGTGACATGCAAAATCCTACAGTTAACCCATCCAGGCGTTGACGATGTGGCGCGGCCAGTGTCCCGGCGCAAGGAGCAACACGTCGATTCGCTGATCGTCGCCCGGTTTGGCATAGCGCGCCGCCACCGCCTCAGCCGCAGCGGCCACCCGGCGCAAGCGATATTCGTCGATCGCCAGACCCAGATCATGCGCTGAACTGCGCCACTTTACCTCGATAAAAGCAACCGTCCGCCCGCGCCGCGCAATCAGATCAATCTCACCGCGTGGCGTTTTCACGCGGGTCGCCACGATCCGCCAGCCGTTGAGCCGGAGATACCACATGGCCAGCATTTCCCCGCGCCGCCCGCGCCGTTCGGCTTCCGCGCGGTTCACTTCAGTTTCATCGCCCGCGCATAAAGCACCTTGCGATCAAGCCCGGTTTGCTTCGCCACTTGCGCCGCGGCTTGCGACGGTTTTTCATTCACCAGCAGCGCCCGCAAGAGAGCGTCGACATCAACATCAGCGCGGTCCACCGGCAGCGGCGGGGCGATCATGAGGACAATCTCGCCCTTGGGCGGATGGGCGGCATAGTGCGCGGCCATGTCCTGAGGCGTACCGCTACGACATTCCTCGAACTTTTTCGTCAGTTCACGGCCCACCGCCACTTCCCGGCCCGGCAGGACTTCACTAATCGCCGCCAAAGTGTCCGCCAGACGCGGCGCGGTGTCATAAAACACCAGAGTCGCGGGCACCGCCGCCAGGTCAGCCAGAATATCGCGCCGCGCTTTGTCCTTGGCGGGCAGGAACCCGGCGAACATGAAGCGGTCAGTGGGCAAACCCGACAGCGTCAGCGCGACAATTACCGCGCTCGGCCCCGGCAGGCTGGTCAATGTAATGCCTTGTTCGCGCGCTGCCCGCACCAGTTTGTACCCCGGATCGGAAATCAGCGGCGTCCCGGCATCGCTGACCAGCGCCACTGCCGAACTGCCCGCCAGCTGTAAAATATAGTCGCGCGTTTCCTCGCTGGCATGATCGTCATAGCGAATGAGGCGTTGCTTTACCCCTAGATAATTAAGCAATTTCCCGGTAATGCGGGTGTCTTCGCAGGCTACGGCCGCTACCCCGCGCAGCACTTCTGATGCGCGAACGGTAACGTCTCCCAGATTGCCAATCGGCGTTGCAACGATGTAGAGTCCGGGTGGGAGCTGCGTGGTCATGGCGCGTCCATGGACCAGCACAACAGGATGCCGCAAGTTATGATAGCACGTCCAATTAATCGACGCAGACTGATCACCCTTGGCGCTGTGGCCTTTCTGGCCGGGTGTAAGGTTGTTCCAACCGGAGTTTCCCAAGCACCGCCGCCTCCCCCACCTAGCGCCAGCACCCTGCCCGCCGACCAGATGCGCCACCGCGTCGCCCTGCTGGTCCCGACCAGCGGGCCGAACGCCGGAATCGGACAGGCGCTGGCCAATGCCGCGACCATGGCTTTGCTCGACACCAACGCCTCGAATCTGCGGATCACTACATATGACACGGCCACCGGCCCTGCGGCCGCCGCCGCGCATGCCATTGCGGACGGCAACAAGCTTATCCTCGGCCCATTGATGGGTGACGATGTCGGGGTAGTCGCTAAAGTGGCAAGGCCCGCAAATGTGCCGATCATCTCGTTCTCCAACGACGCACGGGTAGCCGGGCGCGACATTTTCATCATGGGCGCACCGCCCAGCGAATCTATTGTCCGCACGGTCACATTTGCCCGGGCCAAAGGGCTGACTCGGTTCGGCGCACTGATCCCTGAGGGCGAATATGGCTTGCGCGCAGTCGCCGCACTGAACACCGCAGTGAAAGACGTGGGCGGAACTCTGGTCGCCACAGAAAACTACGCGCGCGGCAATACTTCGGTCGTCAGCGCTGCCCGGCGCTTAAAGCTGAAGGGCGGCTTCGACGCGGTGCTGATCGCCGATGGCGGCCGCATTGCTTCTTTGGCCGCACCGCAATTACGCTCAGCGCGCAGTGGCGGCCCCCGCCTGCTCGGCACAGATCTGTGGAATGGCGACAGCACGGCCGCCGCCAGCCCGGCCCTTCGCGGAGCATGGTATGCGTCGGTATCGGACGCCCGCTTCCGCCAGTTCTCTGACAGTTACCGCAACCGCTATTCCGCCGCGCCTTATCGCATTGCCACCCTGGGCTACGATTCGGTGCTGCTCACCTTGCGCGTCGCGCGTGGCTGGAAACCGGGTACCACCTTCCCCACTGGCCTGCTGTTTGACCGTGACGGTTTCCTCGGCCTCGATGGTGTGTTTCGCTTTGGCGGCAACGGTGTCGTCCAGCGCGCGCTGGAAGTGGTGGAACTGCGGGCAGGAGGCGTAAACGTGGTCAGCCCGGCCCCGGCAAGGCTGACGGACTGACGATAAGTCTGCGCCGCCGCTTGCATC
>JBDUBN010000347.1:0-3314 GCA_040004085.1 Novosphingobium sp. | reverse complement strand
TAAACCGGCAACCCGACATAGTTCTCCGCAATGGTCATCTGCGCGGCTTTGCTGGTGGCGATGTAGTCCAGTTCGGCGACCTGCATCGCGCGTTCGAATGGGCCGTCTTCGGGAAAGCGGTGCATCAGCTTGGTCAGTGACCAACTGAACCGTTCAGACTTCCACACCCGGGCAAGCGCCTTGGCCGAGTAACCTGCCACCGCATCAGCATCATTCCGGCGGAAAAATGCGGTCAGTGCTTTCGCCGCATAATAAACATCGCTGGCGGCCAGATTCAACCCCTTGGCGCCTGTCGGCGGCACGATATGCGCGGCATCCCCGCACAGCAGCAGGCTGCCGTGGCGCATGGGTTCGAACACGAACGAGCGCAGCGGGGCTATGGATTTCTCTATCGACGGACCGCGAGTCAGGTTGGCGGCGACGTCAGGGCCAAGCCGCACCGCCAGTTCGTCCCACACCCGATCGTCGCTCCAGTCCTCGACCTTTTCGGTCAGCGGCACGTCGATGTAATAGCGGCTACGCGTGTTGCTGCGCATGGAGGCCAGGGCAAAGCCGCGCTCATGATTGGCGTAGATCAGCTCGGGATGGCAGGGCGGCACATCGGCCAGAATGCCCAGCCAGCCGAATGGATAGGCGCGCTCGTACGACCGGGCGACGCTTGCCGGAATGGCCTGCCGCGAGGGGCCGTAATAACCATCGCAACCAGCGATGATCCGTGCGTCGATGCGCTGGGCGGTGCCGTCTTTGGTGAACGTGACGTAAGGCGCGTCGCTCTCAATGTCGTGCAGTGCGACGTCGCCGGCCTGCCAGATCACTTCCAACCCGCGCTGGGGAGCGGCCTCCATCAGGTCGCGCTGGATTTCAGTCTGGCCATAGACCACCACGGTCTTGCCGGTCAGCCCGGCAACGTCGATGCGGATCAGCCGTTCGCCATCGGCGAGGTTGAAGCCCTCCTCGACCAGTCCTTCCGTCTTCAGCCGGGCGTCCAGACCGAGTCGCGCCATCAGGTCGACGGTAATCTGTTCGAGAACCCCGGCGCGGATGCGGCCGAGCACGTAGTCAGGTGCTTGACGTTCGATCACCACGCAATCGACCCCTTCGGCGCGGAGCAAGTGTCCGAGCAAGAGGCCTGCCGGTCCTGCGCCGATAATCGCGACTTGAGTGCGCATGATCTTTTCCAATCCCGTCCAATTATGTTGCGCTCAATTTGACATTTGCTGCGCGCGGGGTGAAGGCATAGGCCTGTCAATCTAATGGTACTTTTCAGACTATGACGGATCGTCCCGCCACTATTCCGAGCTACGTCCTCTACGGCGAGGAGGCGGGCGCAAATCCCACTGGCTTTGGGCACATCGAGACAATTGCCGAGCGTAGCTTGCTGCACGATTGGGAGATTGCGCCGCACCGACACCGGGACAGTGTACAGGTACTTTTTCTGTCGGCAGGCGAAGTTGCAGTTACGCTCGATGGCCACGTGTCGCGTCATGTCGGGCCGTGCCATGTGACCATTCCGGCGGGTGCGGTGCATGGCTTTCGTTTTTCGCCGCAAACTTGTGGTTACGTGCTGACGCTGGGGCAGGAATTTGCCAGGCGGTCGGAAGGTCCGGGTGACCCACTCGCCAAACTGCTGACAGAAGGCGGTCGCGGGCCGCTTCCCCCGGATACCGCACGGCGGATAAACGTGCTGGCTGACGAACTGTTGGCGCTGGCCCGCAATTGGCCGGGTTCGGGCGGACCGTTCCATGCGCTGGCAGAAGCGCTGCTGCGCTCGCTGCCGGTCAGTTCCTCAGGCGGCGAAAGCGGCGATGATCGGCGGCTGGCGCTGTTTCGCCATCTGGTGGAGGTCCACCTTGCCGAACACCGGCCTGTCAGCTTCTACGCCGCCTCAATCGGGGTGACGGAGCGCACGCTGGGGCGTCTGGTGCAGCGGCGGCTGGGCTGCACGCCGAAAGAAGCCGTCCACCGCAGACTGGTACTCGAAGCCCGGCGGTTGCTGCGCTATACCAATGCCAGCGTGGCGCAAGTTGCGGACGAACTGGGCTTTGACGACCCGTCATACTTTTCGCGCTTTTACTTGCGCATGACGGGCAACCGACCGGCCCGCGAACGCACGTGATCCGCTGGCCGGGTGCCGTTTACTTCCCTTGCGTCAGCAGCCGCACCGGACCGATCAAACCGGAACGGCGCAGCGGAGCATCGGCGCGGTAAGTCGGCATGGCTGTCCACGTCACTTTCGTCGCACCCGGCTGGGCATCGCCGATCAGGCGGTTAACCCACAAGTTTGCCACCCGGATCTGGATCTGGTTCCGCCCCGGCTTGACCGCAGTGCCAATGTCGATCCGGTACGGCGCATGCCAGGCATATCCGGCCAGCTTGCCATTGACTGACACCTCGGCAACCTCGCGCGATTCGCCGAGGTCCAGCGTGAGCGGCTGGCCCGGCTTCCAGCCCTTCGGCGTGGTGAACGACCGGCTGTAAGTGGCGATGCCCGAGAAGTATTTAATGCCCGGGTCGGCATTGTGGTCGAGCGGCGCAAGCTGCGGCAGGACCGCTGTGGCAGGCGCACCGCGACCGGCCTCAAAGGCAACGTTCCATGGGCCATCCAGCGTCGTCAGCGAGGCTGACTTGGGAGGATTGACCACCAGCGCGGCGGACTGCGCTGGCTTGCGGAACACCACGTGCACTGAATCATCCGATCCCAGCGTCAGCGGCACCACGGTTTCGCCATTCTCGATCCGGTAGCTGACCGGCTCGGACCTGCCCGTTTCAGCGTGCCACAGTTCGGGTGCCTTGCCGGTCACGCGAAAATGCGCCTCGATCACTTCGGTGCGGTCCATGCGGTTCGCGAGGAAGTAGCTGTCGCCGTCGGCAAAACGGCGGTGGATGAAGGGTATCTGGGTGTCCGCCTGTCCCCCGGTGAAGCGAAAGTCCGGCGCGACGCCGATCTGGTCGAGCGCGGTTTCGATCTGGCCGGAATTGATCACCCGGCCCTTGCCCACGCGACCATCCCCGCCCCACAACTTCGCCGTAAGCGCGGCATATTCGGCGGCATCACCGGACAGGCTGGGGCTGCCTTCAGGCTTGGCACCGACTACGGTCGCCCCGCCCTCAACCAGCGCGGCAATCCGCTTGAGTGTCGCGAGCGTCATTTTGGAGGACGATCCTCCCAAGTACAGCGCCTTGTATCGCGCGCCGCCGGGGCTGACGAGTTCGTCGCCCTGATTGACCAGCGCAGTGGCGAGCGCATCGGCATTGACGAAATCATAGGCGCGGGTTGTCGGCGCATCAGCCACGGCCTTGTCACCGTAAAGTCC
>JBDUBN010000050.1:0-11196 GCA_040004085.1 Novosphingobium sp. | reverse complement strand
CTAATCCCGGTTCTCATGGCCCATATACCCAGCCGCCAGTGCGCGAAGCTCAGGCATGGGAGGTGCATGATTACCCACCGCATCGACCCAATCGATAAAGACTGCAATGCGTTTGGATACTTTGGCGGCATGGCCAGCATGGATGTCGGCGATGCGGTGATCGAGGAAGGGGTTGGCAAAGCGTTCCAACGTGCTGGCGATGTAGGTACGGGCCTGCGTTTCCATGCCGTGACAGGCGAAGCCGGACAGCACTTCTGTGGCAAAAAGCGTTTCGAGCGCAGCGCGTGTATCGTGGTTTTTCATCGCCACGCGAACGACCAAGTCGTCAGGCGCGCCCGCGCGATGCCAGCGTTCGGCAAGCCAAGTATGGCCGAGATTCAAGATATGCAGCTTGAGCCGTTCATAGGGTTCCAGATCGCCGGTCAGAATCACATCGGGGTGCGCAAAGGGCATTGTCAGGCCAGGCTGATCCTCCACCGCCCAAAGCGCATAGGGTTCTGCAATTGCGCCGACCGGGTCCAGCGCGCCGCTGACAATACGATCGACCAGCGTGTTAACCCATCGACATTCATCCTCCATCCAGGCGAGGAAATCCGGACCGGAGCCCAGATCGTTAGCCAGATCTGCCACGATCGTGTGCAGCACCCGGCCATTTTGCCGCACCAGTTCGCACGGCAGGACAATGACCCCGCCCAGCCCGGCCTGCCAGCGCGCGTGGAGCAGCGCCAACAGCATCGCGGGAAAGCTCAAGGGTGGGTGATGAGGTGCGCCACGCACGCGGTCCTGCGCGGGAATATCGTATCCGCTGTCACCGGTATTCGATACGATGTGAGCCAGATCGCCCAGTGCGATTGCCATGATCGAGCCCCAGTCGCGCTCTGCCGAAAGACCGCCCACTATGGCGCGGACGCGGGTGCAGGTTTCAACCCTTTCTCCATGATGCAGCCCGCGGAGGATAACGTCATAACCGGCTGGATTGGCAAAGCCGCTCAGCCGCAGATCGCGTGCGTTGCCCCTGGTGGTCTTCACCACGGTAATCGGAGGGACATCCTGGCCGGCTTCGCGCGCTTCATGGGCAAAAAGGGCGACATGCGCCTGAAGAAAGCGGCTGGTGCCAAATTGCAGGATCACGATGCACTCCGCGCCCCGCCCGGTGGAGAGGATGGTTTCGCGTAGCCTTGTATAATATAAAAATGGATTGTAAATATGAATATGAACTGTCAGGTTGGTCAAGCTGACTGACGAACACCCATCGGAGATGTCGCTTGAAAGCTGTCGTTTGTAGGGCCCCTTTTGATCTTGGGGTAGAGTATCGCCCAATGCCGGTGGCTGGCCCGGATGAGGTTCTGCTGCGTATGCGCAGGGTGGGACTGTGCGGCACTGACTATCATATTTACGCCGGGAATCAGCCATTTCTGGCCTATCCACGGGTTATGGGGCATGAGCTGGCCGGCGAAGTGATCAGCGCACCCGCCGGGTCATCGCTGCGCGAAGGGCAGGTGGTGACAGTCAATCCTTACCTCGCCTGCGGGCAGTGCCGCGCCTGCGCCCGCGGAAAGCCCAATTGCTGCACCAATATTTCGGTTTTGGGAGTGCATGCCGATGGCGGCATGTGCGATCATCTGGCGGTGCCCGAAAGCGCCGTGGTGGATGCCACCGGCCTTACGCTCGATCAGGCCGCGATGGTGGAGTTTCTGGCGATTGGCGCCCATGCGGTGGCGCGGGCAAAGGTTGCGGCCGGTGATCGGGTTCTGATTGTCGGAGCGGGGCCGATCGGCGTCGCCGCCGGCCTGTTTGCGCGGGCGGATGGCGCTGATGTGACTATAATCGATGTGCGCGAGGCACGGCTGGAGCGCGCCCGCAGCAAACTGGGCTTTACCGCAGCGTTTGCCCTAGGACCGGACTTGCGCGACCGTTTGGCACACATCACCGAGGGCGAATTCTTTGACTGTGTGTTTGATGCCACCGGAAATTTGCCGGCCATGTGTGGCGGGCTGGATTATCTTGCGCATGGCGGCACCTATTGCCTGATCAGCGTGGTGAAGGGCGATCTGGTATTTTCCGATCCGGAATTTCACAAGCGTGAGACCACCTTGATCGGTAGCCGCAATGCGCTGAGCAGTGATTTTGTCCGCGTTATTGCGGCGATCCGTGATGGAGTGATCCCAACGGGCGAGCTGCATACCCACAGCGTTGACGCCGATCACCTCCCCGTCCGGATGCCCGAATTGATTGCCGAGGCAGAGTATGTGCTCAAAGCGATCGCGGTGTTATGACTGCCTGGCGCTGGTTGCTTTGGCGCGATGTGCTGCGATAAGCGCGGGATTGACGAAAAATTTGAACGGGGCGACCTAATGGCGCAGGACGATGAAGGCGGCGCAGTTGGTGGGACTCGCTATCGGGCGCCCGCGCTGGAAAAGGGCCTGGACGTTCTCGAATTGCTGGTGGCCGAGGGGCGCGCCATGACCATGACCGACATCTGCCAGCACCTAGGCCGTTCGCAGGGTGAAATGTTCCGGATGGTGCAAGTCCTGCAAAGCCGGGGCTTTGTCGATCAGGACCGGGCAAGTGACGGTTATGTGTTGACCGGAAAGCTGTTTTCCATGGCGATGCGTCAGCCGCCAGTACGCAGTCTGGTCGAAATTGCCCTGCCAGAAATGCGCAAGCTGGCCATGGGAATCGGGCAATCGTGTCATCTCGCGGTCCATTCGCAAGGGCAGATTGTGGTGGTGGCGCGGGTTGAATCGGACGAGCAGATAGGCTTTTCCGTGCGTGTGGGGCATCATCGCCCGATGCAGGAAACCGTGTCCGGGGCAGTTTTGCTGGGCTTTCAGCCACCCGAATTGCGTGCGCGCTGGCTGGGGATGATGCCGCATGCAGTGACCGTGGCACAGCGTGACGCATTTCTAGCGCGCTCAAACGACGCACGGAAGGCTGGATATGCCAGCGAGGCCAGTACCTTTACCGTCGGCATAACTGACGTTTCAGCGCCCGTCTTGCGCGGAGATCGGGCGGCGGCCGCGCTGACGGTGCCATTTATCCGCCATGCCAACCCACGATGCGAGCTGGACGAGGTGATCGAGCGATTGATCGCGGCGGCACGGCGCATTTCAGGCGGATTGGTTGAAAGCGATAACCGTATTTGAGCTTGCGCGGATCTAGGGATATCGCCACAACGAATCTACTTGCATATATACAATCATAATTCGTATATGATTGTAGTTGGGAGCGGAGTGGAGCCTGAAATGAGCGAGTTTGAGTTCGCTGGTTTGCCGCTCGGGCTGGGGTGTGCCCCGCTCGGTAACCTTTATCGCGCGATGTCCGCCGAGCAGGCCTTGGGAACGGTACGTGCTGCCTTCGTCGCCGGATTGCGACTGTTTGACACCGCGCCCTATTATGGGCTGGGCCTGTCGGAACGGCGATTGGGCGACGCGCTGCGCGAATTGCCGCGAGATGAATTTCTGCTTTCGACCAAAGTCGGGCGCTTGCTTCAGCCGGATACCAGCCCAGTGCTGGCGGCAGAGCGACATGGGTTTGTCACGCCCATGCCGTTTCACGTGGCTTACGATTATTCCTATGACGGGTTCATGCGCTCTTATGAGGCCAGTCTGCAGCGGCTGGGGCTGGCGCGGATCGACATTCTGCTGGTCCATGACCTGGGCCGGGCCACGCATGGCGACGACAATGTCCGCCACTTTGCCGATTTTGCCAATGGCGGCTATCGCGCACTGGATGAATTGCGCAGGGCTGGCGATATTGCTGCGATCGGCCTTGGCGCCAATGAATGGGCGGTGATGGCGGAGGCGATGGCGGTCGGCCGGTTTGACTGCTTCCTGTTGGCAGGGCGCTATACTCTGCTCGAACAGGAACCGCTCGATCAATTTCTGCCGCTTTGCGCGGCGCACGGGGCCAAAGTGATCGTCGGCGGTGCCTACAACAGCGGTATTCTCGCCACCGGCACGCGCGGCGAGGCACGGCCTTATTACAACTATGAACCTGCCCCGGTGGAAATCATCGACCGGGTCGCGCGGATCGAGGCCGTGTGCGATCGGCATGATGTCACGCTGGCGGCTGCGGCGTTGCAGTTTCCCTTGGCGCATCCAGTTGTTTCGGCGGTGATACCTGGGCTTGGCAATCCGGCGATGGTGACGATGACGACGGCGCTTTATCGTGAGCCTATTCCCGATGCCTTCTGGTCTGATCTGAAGGGCGAGGGATTGTTGGCGCAGGATGCGCCTGTGCCTGTTGCATGCAGCGTTGCCGCATGATTGTCGATGCGCATCAGCATTTCTGGCAATTGGCCAACCCGTTTACCGATTGGCCGACACCCGATCTGGCGGCGATCCACCGCGACTTTGGTCCCGCCGATCTGGCCCCGCATCTGGCCGCGACCGGCATCGCTGCGACCGTATTGGTGCAAGCCGCCCCGTCGCTGGAGGAGACCCGCTGGTGCCTGACGCTGGCGGCGCGGACGTCGTTCGTCAAAGGTGTGGTTGGCTGGATCGACTTTGCGGCAGACGATGCGGTTGAACAGCTGCAGGAACTGGCCCGCAATCCCTTGCTCAAGGGATTGCGTCCGATGATCCAGTCGATCAGCGAGCCAGGCTGGATTCTGTGCGGCGAATTCTCCCCGGTGCTGCGCGCGATGGTAGAGCACGGCTTGCGGTTCGATGCTTTGGTGCACCCGCATCAGATCTCTGAGATCGCCGCGCTGGCAGCGCTTTATCCTGCCTTGCCGATTGTGCTCGATCATGGCGGCAAGCCTGACATCGCGGCGGGCGCGTTTGATGGCTGGGCGCGCGATGTCGAACACCTGGCTGCCCACGGCAATGTGTGGTGCAAGCTGTCGGGCCTGTGGACCGAGGCCGACGGGCAGCACGGCGATACCGAAATAGCGCCATTCGCACAGCATATCCTGGCCTGTTTCGGCGCCGGGCGGGTGATGTGGGGCAGCGACTGGCCAGTAGTCGGACTGGCGGGGGACTATGCGGATTGGTTCGCGCAGAGCCTTGGCTTTTTGGCAGAGGACCAAAAGGATCGCGTGATGGGCGGCAATGCGGTGCGTTTTTATGGACTGGATGATGACTGAGGATCGCAAGCCGAGGCAGGAACGAAGCAGTTTGATCCTGCTCCATCCTGCCGACAATGTGCTGATCTGCGTCGCCAACCTTGTGGCGGGAACAGAAGTGCCCATCGATGGCGGCATCATCCGCATCGCCGCCGATGTGATGCTGGGACACAAGGTTGCCCGCCAGGCATTGGCCACGGGCGACAAGGTTCTGCGCCATGGCGTTGCCATTGGCACCATCACCCAGGACGCCGCTGCGGGCGAGCATGTCCACATTCACAATCTAGCCAGCGATTATATTCCCTCGCATGATCGCGCCGTGCTGCGCGCGGCAGGAGCGCCTCGATGAGCCCCGCAATGAGCATAGGCCCAACTTGGCAATGCTATCTGCGCGAAGACGGCCGCAAGGGCATCCGTAATGCGGTGCTGGTCATCTATCTGGTGGAATGCGCGCATCACGTTGCACGCCAGATTGTCGCCAGGTTCGATGACGATGCGGTGCAGTTGATCGGGTTTCCGGGGTGCTATCCCAACGCATATGCCTCCGATCTGATGGCGAAACTGGCGACCCACCCTAATGTTGGCGGCGCATTGATAGTGTCGCTGGGATGCGAGAGCTTTGACCGCGAGCGGCTGGCGGCGGCGATTGCCGCCTCGGGGCGGCCAGTGCGGACGCTGGTGATCCAGCAGGCTGGCGGAACCCGGGCGACCATCGCGGCGGGTATGGGGCTGGTCGAAGAGATCCGCGGTAAAGCAATGCAAGCCCCGCGCGCGGCAATGGGAGTGGCCGATCTCGTCGTCGGCACCATCTGCGGCGGGTCCGACGGGACCAGCGGCATCACCGCAAACCCTTCGGTCGGACGCTGTTTCGATCGCTTGATCGCCGATGGGGCGACCTGCATCTTTGAAGAGACTGGCGAACTGATTGGCTGCGAGCACGTGATGGCCAGCCGCGCCATCACGCCCGAGCTGGGACGCGAGATAGAGGCCGCCGTCGAGAAAGCCGAGCGCTACTATACCGTCCTCGGCTATGGCAGCTTTGCACCGGGCAATGCCGATGGCGGGCTGACAACCCAGGAAGAAAAATCGCTGGGTGCCTATTCCAAATCGGGCGATTCCCCGATCAGCGGTCTGATCAAGCCAGGTGATATTCCGCCGGGGCCAGGGCTGTACCTCATGGACGTGGTGCCCGATGGCGAGGTGCGGTTTGGCTTCCCGAACATTTCCGACAATGCCGAGATCGTCGAACTGATCGCCAGCGGCTGCCACGTGGTGCTGTTTACCACCGGGCGCGGATCCGTGGTCGGGTCGGCCATTTCGCCGGTTATCAAGATCTGCGCCAATCCAGACACTTATGCCAGACTGGCCGAGGACATGGACGTGAACGCCGGACGCATCCTGACCGAAGATGCGACCATCGACGATCTGGGTAACGAGATTTTTGCGCATGTCCTGAGCGTAAGCGAAGGCGGCCAAAGCGTGTCGGAAGAACTGGGCCACCAGGAATTCATTCTGGGCTACAAATATTTCGAGCCGACCGGGCCTGCGTGCCTGCCGGCCGCAGCAAGGCGGAGCTAAACCGAATGGCTGGTCCTTTCGATCTGTCCGGCAAGCGGGCTCTGGTTACGGGCGCGGGCCAGGGTATTGGCCGCGCCTGTGCCGAGGCATTGCGCGATGCAGGCGCAGCGGTTTTGGCAGCTGACTACCGCACCGATACGCTGGAAACGCTAAGCGGTTGTATGACTGCCCGGCTGGAGGTGCGCGACATGGCCGCAGTGACCGAGCTGGCCGCGCGCGAGGGGGCATTCGATGTGCTCGTCAATTGCGTGGGCATGGTTCACGGCGGCCGCTTGCTGGAATGCACCGAACAGGATCTGGCCGAGGCATTCGATCTGAATGTCATGGCCATGTTCCGCCTGACTCGCGCGTTGATGCCGGCGATGCTGGCGAATGGCGGCGGGTCGATTGTAAACATTGCTTCAGTTGCAGGTTCGATCATCGGGGTGCCGAACCGCTTTGCCTATGGCACGACCAAGGCTGCGGTCATTGGCCTGACCAAGGCAATCGCGGTCGATTACGTGAAAGAGGGCATCCGCTGCAACGCGATCTGCCCCGGGACAATTCATTCCCCCTCGCTGGAACAGCGACTTGCCGCAACGGGCGATTTTGAAGCGGCGATGGCCGAATTCATCACCCGTCAGCCGATCGGGCGCATCGGTAAGCCAGAGGAAGTGGCTGCCATCGCGGTGTGGCTCGCAAGCGATGCGGCGGCGTTTGTGACAGGCCAGTGCCATATCATCGATGGCGGCTGGACCAATGCCTGAACCGGCAAGCGAAACGATAAAATGGGAGCGGGATCTGATGGAAATAGCGGGTTTGGTACAGAGTCATGACGACGAAACGCAGTCGCCGGACAAAATCATAGTCGCGCCGGGATTCCGGATGGCCTTTGCAGTGGTGGCAAGCATATTTTTTATGTGGGCCATTGCCAACAATTTCAATGACATCCTTATCAAGCAATTCCAGAAGGCGCTGGAGCTGACGCGGATGCAATCAAGCCTTGTGCAGACGGCGTTCTATTTCGGCTATTTCACCTTTGCGCTGCCGGCTGGCTGGGCGATTTCCCGGCTGGGCTACAAGGCCGGAATCATCATTGGCCTCCTGCTTTACGCCAGCGGCGCACTGTTGTTCTGGCCCGCTGCCGGACAGCGCGAGTTCGGCTTTTTTCTGGTTGCGCTCTACATCATTGCTGCGGGCTTGGCCTTTCTGGAGACCGCAGCCAATCCGCTGATCGCGGCGATGGGCTCGGCGCGCACTGCTGCGCAAAGGCTTAATCTGGCGCAAAGTTTCAACGGGCTGGGCGGGTTTCTGGCCCCATTTATCGGCAGCGCGCTGATTTTTTCAGGCGTTGAGCATGGCACGGCCGAGCTTGCCGCGATGACGCCGGGGCAAATCGATGCGTACCGCACGGCCGAAGCACTGACGGTACGCCTGCCTTATCTCGGTTTGGCGGCGCTGGTTTTCGGTCTGGCCGTGCTAGTGTATTTCACCCGCTTTCCGCAGGTTGCTGAGCGCAAGTCTGCGGCCAGAACGGCGCCCAGTCGCAGCCTGCTGTCCTATGCGCATTTGCGCGGTGCCGTGATCGCGCAGTTCTTTTATGTTGGCGCGCAAGTCACCGTGTGGAGCTACTTTATCAATTTTGCCCAGGATTTGACCGGGGTGGGCGAAAAGGTGGCGGCCCATTATCTGGGTTACAGCCTGATGGCATTCATGATCGGGCGCTTTGCCGGGACGGCTCTGATGTCGGTACTGGCACCTCCTCGCCTGCTGGCAGTCTATAGTCTGGCGGCAGCAGCGCTGTGCGGCGTGGCGATGGTCGGTGATGGGATGACGGCGATCATTGCGCTGGGGCTGACCAGTTTTTTCATGTCGATCATGTTCCCGACGATTTTCACGCTTGGCGTTGCCGGTCTGGGTGAAAGAGCGAAACTTGGATCATCGCTGCTGGTGATGTCGATTATCGGGGGTGCTATTTTCCCGCCGCTGACCGGATATGTCAGCCAGCTGAGCGGATCAATCCAGACGGCGATGATCGTGCCCTTGGGGTGCTTTATTGTGGTTGCCGTGTTTGGTGCTTGGATTGTCCGTCATGCCGCGCAGGGAGAGGACTGATGGCGCGCCAGATTTTCGTGCTGGACCTCAAAGACGAGGCGCTCGCTGCCGACTATGAAAACTGGCACCAGCCTGGCCGCGTGCCGCGGCGCGTGCTCGAAGACATTGGTGCCTCGGGCATAACGTCGATGGAAATCTATCGCACCGGCAACCGGCTGATCATGGTAACGGAAACCGCCACCGACCTTGCGCCATCCGATCGCACCGGCAGCGCGGAATCCGCCGCATGGGAGATTCAGATGGACGCCTATCAGCAGCCGGTTGGCTGGGCAGCGCCTGGCGTAAAGTGGCAGGGCGCGAACCTTATTTTCGATCTATCGGACCATATCTGATGCCGCACACGGCATTTTAGCGAGGAAGTAAGAGATGAAGCTGCTGCGTTACGGTGACAAGGGCGCGGAGCGCCCCGGCCTGTTGGACGCCGATGGGGTGATCCGCGATCTTTCCGGCCATGTGCCTGATATCGGCGGCGATGTTCTGTTGCCTGCATCGCTGGCGCGGCTCGCGAATATCGATCCGGCGAGCCTTCCGGTGGTCGAAGGTCATGTGCGCTATGGCGCCTGTGTTGCGGACGTGGGCAAATTCATCTGCATTGGCCTCAATTATTCCGATCACGCCGCCGAAACCGGCACCTCCGTCCCGCCAGAGCCGGTGATCTTTGCCAAGGCGACCAGCGCCATCACCGGGCCCAATGATCCGATCATCAAGCCGCGCGGTAGCACCAAGCTGGATTGGGAAGTTGAACTTGCCGTGGTGATCGGCAGCCATGTCGCTTATGCCACCGAGGAAGAGGCCGCAAAAGCGATTGCGGGCTATTGCGTGTGCAACGACGTTTCCGAGCGCAATTTTCAACTCGAACGCCAGGGCAGCTGGGACAAGGGCAAGGGCTGTGACAGCTTCGGTCCGATCGGTCCGTGGCTGGTGACTGCGGACGAGGTGGGCGATGCCAGCGCACTGGACATGTGGCTTGAGGTGAACGGAGTGCGGCACCAGAATGGCAGCACCCGCACCATGGTCTATCGCCCGGCGTTTCTGGTCAGCTACCTTTCGCAGTTCATGAGCCTGCAACCTGGTGACATTATTTCGACCGGAACCCCATCCGGGGTCGGAATGGGCATGTCGCCTCCACTGTTTCTGGACCCTGGCGACCGGATCGAACTGAGCATAGAAAAGCTTGGTACACAGCGCCAGGTGGTGGTGGCCGCGGCCTGATGGAGCGGAGCCGCCATCACGAGCTGATCGCTGGAGTCCCAAGGTTATGACCGGCCATGTTGTCTGCTTCGGCGAAGTTCTGCTGCGTCTTTCCACCCCGTCCGGTCGGCTGATCGCCGATGCACATTCGCTTGAGCAGACTGTCGGCGGTGCAGAGGCCAATGTCGGCGTGGCACTGGTAGCAATGGGGCACGAGGCGCTCATCATCTCAAAGGTTCCCGCCAACCCGCTGGGCGACAAGGCGCGGGCTGCGCTGGCAGGGGCGGGCGTGGATGTTCGCGGCGTGACGCGGGGTGAAGGCCGGATGGGGCTCTATTTTCTTGAAACCGGCGGCTCCATGCGCCCCAGCGCCATCACGTATGACCGTGCGGGATCATCTTTCGCAACGGCGCGCGCCGACGATTTCGACTTTGCCGCAATTTTGGCCGGCGCAGCCCTGTTTCACATTTCCGGCATCACACCCGCGCTGGGGCCGCAGGGCATCGAACTTGCGCGCGCGGGGATCAATGCGGCGTGGACGGCGCGGATTCCGGTCAGTTTCGACTGTAATTTTCGGGAGCGCTTGTGGGCCGTCAGTCCCGACGATCCTCGCGCCATTCTGCTTGAACTGCTGCAACAGGCGACAATCATATTCGGAAACCATCGCGATATGACGCTGTTGCTGCAAAAACCGTTCTCGGATGACGGAGCGGAACGACGGCGCGAAATGGCGGAAGCAGCATTTGCTGCATTCCCGAATTTGCAGGTCATGGCCAGCACTGCGCGGCATCCTGTCACCCAGACGCACCACCGCCTCGCGGCAAGGGTGGATCTGCGCGCAGGCAGTCATCAAACTGAAGAGATCGACATCACCGATATCGTCGACCGTGTTGGCAGCGGAGATGCCTTTGCCGCGGGCGTGCTGACCGGTTGGTTGGAAGGCGGCGACGCGAGCAAGATGGCCGGGCTTGGCCTTGCCATGAATGCCCTCAAACATGCGCTGCATGGCGATTGGTTGCGCTTGCCGCGCTCAGAGATCGACGCCTTTACCAGCAAAATCGGCGATGTGCGGCGCTGATTCAGCGTGAAGCGGTCGTCTGTCATCGGCTGAAGATCGACAGGCTACTTTGAAATACGGCGACAGCTGTTGCTTTCACCGGGAGGTAGGGCGTTGTCAAAAGGATGCTGGCCGGCCGAGGTGCTGGTCGGTAATATGCGTCAATGAGCAAGCCCAAGTCAGATAACCCATTCCGATATTTTCATTC
>JBDUBN010000346.1:0-3341 GCA_040004085.1 Novosphingobium sp. | reverse complement strand
CGAAGCCGGATTTGAGCGGCCAGCCTCATTACCGCCGTCAGACCGGCGGCATGGCAGACACCGCACAGGTGACCGTACCTCTCCCGGTCCCGCCTTCTTTGTTAAGTGGCCGAACCTTTCGACTCGCGGAGAGGATTGAGTTTCCCAGGTCGCGCAGCCCTCAATCACGCGTTGTCTCGCGGGATGTCACCCGCCTGCGGGCAAGGGCCTGCTGATCGGCGCCGGGTTGGGGCCTGAAGCGGCCTGCCGCCGTTTTTTCGTATCTTGCCACTCAATCTGGTAGAGATCGAAACGGCGGTCAGCAAGATTACGCACCGACCCTTCGGCCCGCGCCCAGGCGAGATCGGCGAGATTGACGTCGCAAACGGTGAGCGTCTCCACGTTTTCGCTCGCCTCGGCGGCGATGCCATCGCGGGCAAACGGGAAATCGCAAGGAGTCAGGATGCAGCTTTGCGCATACTGGATGTCCATGTTGTGGACGTTGGGCAAGTTGCCGACATTGCCGCTCATCACCACAAAACACTGGTTCTCGACCGCCCGCGCTTGGCAGCAGTAGCGCACCCGCAGATACCCCTGCCGACTATCGGTGCAGAATGGCGTGAAGATGATTCGCGCGCCTTCATCGACAAGCCGACGCGCGAGTTCCGGAAATTCGCTGTCGTAGCAGATAAGCACTCCAATCGGGCCGCAATCGGTTGGGATCACGTCAATCCGGTCGCCGCCCTTAACGTTCCACCAATACCGCTCATCGGGCGTCGGGTGCATCTTCTCCTGCTCGTGGATCGATCCGTCCCGCAGGCAGACCATCGCTACGTTGTGGATATCGCCATCGTCCATCCGCGTGGGGTGCGATCCGCCGATAATGTTGATGTTGAAGCGCATCGCCAGATCCGAGAGCGCCTGCCGGATTTTGGGGGTATAGCGGCTGAGCGCCTCGATAGCATCTGCCGGGGCCAGTTCGCGCGGTTCGAACGACAGCAGCTGAAGCGTGAACATCTCTGGAAAGACTATGAAATCGGCTTCATAACTCGAGGCGACATCCACGAAATATTCGACGTTCTGCATGAACTCCTCATAGCTTTTCACCGCCCGCGCCTGCAGCTGGCAGGTGGCAAGGCGCACGCTCTCCACCCCGCGCGGCACACGCATCTTCACAGGTTGCTCGCGATCGACGTAAGGATTGCGCCAGACCATGTGCACCGCATAACCGAATGAAGCGGCGTCCTCGGGCAAGTAGCCCGGCAGCAAACCTATGGGTTGGAAGCCGTTGGCCAGCTGGAAGCGGATTACCGGATCGTGGCGCTTGTTGGCGACGACCTCCTCGAGATAGGCTTGCACATCAGGTGCCTTGCGCCGCAGCCTAACGAGCCCGGGCATCCGCCCGCCAAAGGCGATGCCGGTCAGTTCCCGCTCCTCGGCCAGAGCCCGGCGTTCTTCGTAAAGCCGGCGACCGATCCGCGCACCGCGCACCGCGGGATCGACCACCATCTCGTAGCCATAGAGCCAGTCACCGGTCGGATCGTGGCGCGCGCCAAAGCCATTGCCGGTAATCTCGTCCCAAGTGTGCGGAGCCAGGGCGACTTCACCCGCGATCTGCAGCGTCGCGCAATAGCCGACGATCTGGCCATCGAGCACAGCGACGAAGCAGCCGGAGGGAAAGTTGTTGATCTGGCCGGAGATCTGTCCGGAAGTATATGTCTGACCATCGCCATAAGCCCGGCGTACGACCGCGACGATGCCCCGCACGTCGCCGATCCGCGCGGCGCGCACTTCGAGCCGGGCCTTGCTGTCGGCTTTGGCCCGCCCGGTGCTGCGCCGGGGCTTTTGCCCAGATGAGGGGGTCTGGGTTTCTGCCATGTATAGCGCTCCGAGGTTGCCAGCAGCACGCCGGTCGGCGCCGATCATTGGCGGCAAACGTGTGACGCGGCAATCGATTCTGTGGAGGGGGCTGGGTGCCATCGGTGATCGCAACTAACCTGCAGCCATGATCAAGCCGAAAGTCGTTTACGTGTTCGTTCAACGCCAGCAACGAGGAATCAACGAACTCGCAAGGCCCCAGCATGTGCGGATCATGGGCGGTAAGACGGGCCTAGCGACACCACGTCCGGGGACACCATCGGCGGACCGACTCCAAAATCGAAAGAAGGCAAAAAATAACAAAATCTGGAGCTGTTGCTCCATTCGGCACCAAACGCATTTTGTAGCCGCACTTGGGTAAAAGTGCATGGGATTCGAACCGCACTTTGTAAGAGAACCTTCCAGTGCCTCAAGAGTCTTCACCCATTGTAGCGCCGTAGGCCTAGAGGTCGCATTGGGCGAAAATGCCGCTTCGAATGCATTCCCTATAAATGTCGGGAAGTCGCTGATCTGACATGCTCCAGGAGGAGGACTCATGCCTGTGCTGCGCTGTTTCGAGTAAGCGAAGCGGTGCTCGGCGATCGCTTTTTCGATCGGCATCTCGCCGCCAGCGTAGCGTTCCATAAATGGATGACGCCCCATAAAAAGAAGCTGAAATATCACAACGGCCAGACCGAAAGCATCGTGATTTGGTGTTCGTACGGTGCCGTCTAGGCGCTGCCCATGAAGTTCAGAAGGAGTGTATTCAGCCACGCCAACGGGCATTGCGCCGGAATTCGGGTTACCACATGCGTCTAATGTGTCAGCCCATGCCGTAATTGGTAGCGGCCATCGGCGAAATCGTCGAATAACTGTTCCACCGAGGGGTGGTCCACCGGACCACCTTCAGCGTCGCCAGTCAGGTTTTGCTGGCTGACATAGGCGACATAGCTGTTCTCGCCATTTTCGGCGAGCAGGTGGTAGTACGGCTGCTCGCGGCCTGGCTGCAGGTCTTTGGGGATCGAATCGTACCATTCCTCGCTGTTGGCGAAGACCGGGTCGATATCGAACACTACACCGCGAAAATCGTAGAGTTTGTGCCGCACGACATCGCCAATCGCGAACCGAGCCTTGGCACTGCGCGGAGCGTCGATCAGTCGCCCGGCCTGCGGCGAGTAATAGCTGGCGCGGGGTTTGTGGTTGGGTGGTCGATTTACGGGGCGTTCCATACCCGTAATATAGGATTGGGCGGGTACGAAACAAGCAGACATATGATCCGCCCCATTGGTCCAGCGCGTTTTTTAGCTGATACGGGGCTTGGCAAGCGCCCCGCCTTGGTCTAACCGCCCCGCTTATCGACCGAATGGCCCCCAAAGGCCGCTCGCAGCGCTTCGCGGAGAGGTGGCAGAGTGGTCGAATGCACCGCACTCGAAATGCGGCATACCCGCGAGGGTATCCAGGGTTCGAATCCCTGCCTCTCCGCCAAGCAGCCGCTATAAAACCAC
>JBDUBN010000345.1:0-3348 GCA_040004085.1 Novosphingobium sp. | reverse complement strand
CGGCGGTGCAATCTAACGTCATCTGGCTCTAAAAGCACAAAAAATGCCGGAGACCGTGATGGTCTCCGGCATTCTTCCGGATTAGCGCTGAGCTCGTTTCTGACCCGGAAGCTGTAAACCTTAAATTGCGATCAATGCGTGGTCGTGACGGTTGTCGTCGTGCGCTTGGTAACGGTGTGCCGCGCTGCATGATGGACTTTCCGGCGAACTGGTTTGCGCACCGCAGGCTTAGCGGGCGCGGCGGTGGACGAGCTGGTCGTTTCGGTAGTTGTCACCGCTGTAGTTGTGGGGGCCGGTGGCGGGCTTACGACCACTACCGAAGCCGGAGGAGGGGCCGCGCGGGCATTTGCGGCGTCCTGACTCGCCGCCGCGGCTACGGCCTGTGCCTCGCTTGCTCGGGCGTTGGCGTCGGCAGCCTGATGCTGCGCGTCTGCAGCAACCGCTTCGCTATGCGCCCGGTCAGAGGCTTGCGCGGCAGCCTGACTGCGCTGCGCCTCGACAATGGCTTCGTCGGCAAGCGTGGACGCGTGGTTGGCATCGGCAATAGCATCGTCCTTGCGTCCACGCGCCGCCTCTTCCTGGGCCGTGCGGAGCAAGGCTCTGGCCTGAATCTGCAGATCGTCGGCACGGCCGCCGTGGCCAACCCGGACGGCGGCATCGATCTTGCCCGTCGCCTCGGCGATCGCTTTTTTGGCCCGGTCGCCCTTTCCTTCGGCCATGGCGGGAGTCGTGAGCAGCAGACATAACGTGGCTGCGGCGATGGGCGCCGAATGTAGAAGTCGCTTCATGTGATAGTCCTTTGGATGTTCACTTTTTATACGTGGGCCGACTTGCGTGGGCCGGTCACGCTATCGCGAACGCGCGAAGCAACCAGATGATCACTGCAATGACGACCACGATGTTGAGGATCTGCTTGATCTTCCCATCCATTGGCAAATAGTTGTTCACCAACCACAATATTACTCCGACGATCGCGAGGATCACGATGATGTTGATTAAAGTCATGGCCTGTCCTTTGCTGTGAGTGGAAGAACGAATGGTTGTGACTGGCCGAACACACGAGATGGCCAGTCACGATCTTCCGGGCGCTGGCTGGGCACCCGGACAGCGTGGGTTATGTCTTGTCGCCGAGTTCGCCTTCGACTTCACCCAGCATTTCCTGAGCCTTGCCCTTGGCCTTTTGCATCTGGCCCTTGGCTACGGTCGATGAATCCTTGGCGCCCTTGCCAACGGCAATCTTGGCTTCGCCCATCAATTGGTTAACTGCGCCCTTAGCCTTGTTGCTTAGTTCGCTCATCACAACTCTCCACATTTCCGACCGCAACGTGCTGTCGTGTAGTGGAAAACTACCAATCGCCGGAATTGTTCCCGGCAGAAGCAGGCAGAGCAGCGCGGGTTCCGGGGCGAGCGACGGCTATGCTACCACTCAAATTCTGGCGATTACCTTCTGTTCGTCTGATTTGTCTGCTTTTGCGCTTGTAAGTCTGATCTGAATGTGATTCTTGGCCAGTATGTCACGCAAACGCAACGAACCCAGACTGGCGAAAGGCAACGTTACCCAAACGCTGGCGCTGGTGTGTCTGTTGCTCATGGGCGGCTGGGTGATTGCCGGGCCAAGCGGGCTGTTCGCGTGGAGTGACAATCTGCGCATGCTGGAAAAGCGTCAGGCCGAACTCAAGCAACTCGACGCGGAACGCGCGGTGCTGCGCAATCGGGTCGCGCTGCTTGATCCGCGCGCTACCGATCCTGATCTGACGCGGGAATTGCTGCACAGCAATCTCAACGTCGTGCATCCTGACGAAATGGTAATGCTGCTGAAATAAGGCGCCGTCGAAGGCCGTGGCAGTGGTCGATTAGATGTTGTGCCAACCGAAAAATTATTACCCATTCCAGCAATAAAATACGTATTGATTGGTTCCCCTAAGGACGCCAGTCTCCTATAGCCTGTGCCTGACAGCAGCTTCAGGGGACAGGATTTGGCCAAGGCCGCGAGCAAGGGTTCCAGCAAGGCTGGCCAATCTGCGATAGACAAACAGGCCGCCGCTGCGGGTAACGCCTTGCGTTCATTGCAAGATGCCCATGCCGCCGATCCCCGCTGGAAACCAAGCGAATCGGAACTGCTGAAACTGTACGAACAGATGGTTCTTATCCGCCGCTTTGAAGAGCGGGCCGGGCAGCTTTACGGTCTGGGCCTGATCGGCGGTTTCTGCCACCTCTACATCGGCCAGGAAGCTGTTGCCGTCGGGCTGCAATCGGCGCTCGAAGTCGGCAAGGACAGTGTTATCACCGGCTACCGCGATCACGGCCACATGCTGGCCTACGGCATCGATCCCAATGTCATCATGGCCGAACTGACCGGGCGCGAAGCTGGCATTTCGCGCGGCAAGGGCGGATCGATGCACATGTTCAGTGTCGACCATAAATTCTACGGCGGCCACGGTATCGTCGGCGCGCAAGTGTCGCTGGGCACCGGCCTCGCCTTTGCCCACAAATATCGCGAAGATGGCGGCGTCTGCATGGCCTATTTCGGCGACGGCGCGGCCAATCAGGGGCAAGTTTACGAAAGCTTCAACATGGCCTCGCTGTGGAAGCTGCCGATCATTTTCGTGATCGAGAACAATGGTTACGCCATGGGCACCGCCGTCGGGCGCTCATCGGCCGAGACGGAATTCTACCGCCGTGGCACCGCTTTCCGCATTCCCGGCATGAACGTGAACGGCATGGATGTGCTGGAAGTACGGAAGGCCGCGCAGATCGCGCTGGAATACGTGCGCGGCGGCAATGGTCCGGTGCTGATGGAACTCAAAACCTATCGCTATCGCGGCCACTCAATGTCCGATCCCGCCAAGTACCGCAGCCGCGAAGAAGTGCAGGAAATGAAAGACAAGTTCGATCCGATCGAGGCGGCGAAGGTGGAATTGCTGGCCCTTGGCGTCACGGAGAACAAGCTCAAGGACATCGACAAGCGCATCCGGGCACGAGTGTCGGAGGCCGCTGACTTCGCTGAAAACTCGCCCGAACCGGCCTTGGCCGAATTGTACACCGACGTTCTGGTGGAGCGCTACTGATGGCCGTCGAACTCAAAATGCCTGCGCTCTCGCCAACCATGGAAGAAGGCAAGCTGGCCAAGTGGCTGGTCAAGGAAGGCGACGAAGTCAAATCGGGCGACATCCTTGCCGAGATCGAAACCGACAAGGCGACGATGGAATTCGAAGCGGTCGACGAAGGCCGCGTTGGCAAGATCTTGGTCGCTGAGGGCACCGAAGGCGTCAAAGTCGGCACCGTGATTGCGATCATTGGTGAGGGCGATGTGGCCAAGCCCAGTGCTGCTGCCCCGGCCCCGGCTCC
>JBDUBN010000344.1:0-3352 GCA_040004085.1 Novosphingobium sp. | reverse complement strand
CGGAGACTGCGTGATGACCGGATATGTCGACAGGGCGGGACTGAAGGTTGCAGGCGTACTGGCCGATTTTATCGAGGCGCGTGCCTTGCCGGGGACCGGTCTTGATGCAGACGCATTCTGGACTGGCGCCGCGGACGTGTTCGCCCGCTTCGTCCCGCGCAACCGCCAGCTTCTGGCCAAGCGGGACGCGCTGCAGGCGCAGATTGATACGTGGCACAAGCAGCAAGCCGGGCAGCCGGTGGACTTGGCGGCATACACAGCCTTCCTGACCCAGATCGGCTATCTGGTTCCGGAGCCCGCGCCGTTCTCGGTCGCTCCGAAAAATGTCGACTGCGAACTGGCAGAAATTGCCGGGCCGCAACTGGTCGTTCCGGTGCTCAACGCGCGCTTCCTGCTCAATGCCGCCAATTCGCGCTGGGGCAGCCTCTATGATGCGCTCTACGGCACCGATGCAATTCCCGGCGCGCCCGCAGGCAAGGGCTTTGACGCGGGCCGCGGTGCGCAGGTCATCGCTTGGGCGAAAGCCTTTCTCGACACCGCTGTGCCGCTGGCCTCGGGCTCGTGGACGGACTGGACCGGCGGCGAGCTGACGCTGAAGAACCCGGAGCAACTGGTTGGCCGCGCGGGCGACAACATGCTGTTTGCGCACAATGGCCTGCACATCGAAGTGGTGATCGACCCGGCTCATCCCATCGGCAAGAGCGATCCGGCGGGGATCGCCGACGTGCTGATGGAATCTGCGCTGACCGCGATCTGCGATTTCGAGGATTCGATTGCCGCCGTTGACGCCGAGGACAAGGTTCTTGCCTATTCCAACTGGCTGGGCCTGATGCGCGGCGACCTTGAGGATACCTTCGACAAGGACGGAGCGGTCATGACCCGCCGCCTCAACCCGGACCGCATCTATACCGCACCCGATGGCAGCGTGCTGACCCTGCCGGGCCGATCCTTGCTGCTGGTGCGCAATGTCGGTCATCTGATGACCAATCCGGCGGTGCTGCTGCCCGATGGCAGTGAAGCACCCGAAGGCATTCTTGACGGCATCGTCTCGACGATGATCGCCCTCCATGACCTCAAGGCCACTGGCCCCTTGCGCAACAGCCGCACGGGATCGGTCTATATCGTCAAGCCGAAGATGCACGGGCCGGAGGAATGCGCCTTTGCCAACGACCTGTTCGACGCAATCGAGGACATGCTGGGCCTTGCGCGCCACACGCTGAAGATCGGGGTGATGGACGAGGAACGCCGCACCAGCGCCAACCTTGCCGCCTGCATCCACGCGGTCAAGGATCGCCTGATGTTCATCAATACCGGCTTCCTCGATCGCACTGGCGACGAGATGCACACCTCGATGCAAGCCGGCCCGATGCTGCGCAAGGGCGACATGAAGGCCAGCGCGTGGATCCAGTCCTATGAGGACCGCAACGTGCAGATCGGCCTGGCCTGCGGACTTTCGGGCAAATCGCAGATCGGCAAGGGCATGTGGGCGATGCCCGATCGCATGGCCGACATGCTCGCGCAGAAGATCGGCCATCCCATGACCGGCGCGAATACGGCATGGGTTCCGTCGCCCACCGCCGCGACGCTTCACGCGACGCATTACCATCGGGTCGATGTGTTCGCCCGGCAGCAAGAACGCCGCGCGGAAGGCATCGCCAGCCGGGATTTGCTGCTGACCATTCCGGTCGCACAGGGCCAGAACTGGTCGGAAGCCGACGTCCGCGATGAGATTGAAAACAACGCGCAGGGCATTCTGGGATATGTCGTGCGCTGGATCGATCAAGGCATCGGCTGCTCCAAGGTGCCCGACATCAACGACATCGGCCTGATGGAAGACCGCGCCACGCTGCGCATCTCCAGCCAGCATATTGCCAACTGGCTGCTGCATGGCGTCGTTACTGCCGATCAGGTCAACGCGGCGCTGCTGCGTATGGCGGGCAAGGTGGACGCGCAGAATGCGGGCGATCCGCTGTACCAGCCCATGGCCAGCGCTCCCGAAAGCAGCTTGGCGTTTCAGGCAGCACGCGCGCTGGTGTTCGAGGGACTGGAACAGCCCAACGGCTATACCGAACCGCTGCTGCACAAGTTCCGCCAACGGGTGAAAGCTGCGGGTTGATGCTCGCACTTCGGGATGAGCCCGGTTGATTGCCTGTTGCAGCGCGCCAATTTACGGTACGGGGAAATAATTCAGGTTACCTTGCGCCGCAGGTTAATAATGTTTGATCCCGACTACGATCTCTTTCTCGGCATTTTCGAAGCTGGATCGATTTCGGCGGCGGCGCGAGCGCGCAGCCGATCGGTCGCCGCGCTGTCGAAGCGGCTGGCACAACTCGAGCAGCGGCTGGGCGTACAACTGATCAACCGGACCACGCGCCGCCTCGCGCTGACCGAGGCCGGGCGGGAGCTGCTCGATGCCCTGCTGCCTGTCCGGGCCGCGCTGAATGCCGCTGAAGACCACATCGCCGGCCGGAGCCTGATGATCAGCGGTGCGTTGCGCATTACGGCCCCGACCTCGTTCGGACGTCTCCACATCGTACCCTGCTTGCCCGCGTTCCTTGAAAGCTATCCGAATGTCGAGCTCTACGTCGACCTGTCGGACGAGTTCAGGGACCTGTTGGCCGGTCACTACGATCTCGCCATCCGCATCGGTCCGCATGTCGGGCAAGGATTGATCGGCCACCGCCTTGGCACCAGCCGCCGCGTGCTTTGTGCAGCGCCTGACTATCTTGCCGCCTTCGGCGAGCCCCGGACGCTGGCCGAGCTTGCCGGTCACCGCCTGCTTGCAACCGAAAGCCAGCTGCCGTGGCATCTCGACGGTCCGGACGCGACAGCCATCCAGCACGGCGTCAGCCACGTCCGCACCAATTCCAGCGAAGTGGTGCGCGAACTGGCACTCGCCGGTCGCGGCATATCGCTTCGTTCGCTGTGGGATGTTGGGGATGCCTTGGCGTCGGGTGCGCTGAGGCGCGTCCTGCCGCAGTATCAAGGCTCGCAGGATGTCGGGATTTATGCCGTACACGGTCAGACGCCAGCCATACCGGCCAAGGTTCAGGCCATGATCGACCTGATCGCCGCCCATCTCGGGAAAGTTGGCCTCACCTGACCTGCCGGGCAGCCGCCTTGACAAATATAACCATATAGGTTATATGCCCGCCCGTGACGGGTGCGAGGGCGGTAGCGCTTCGCTGTTCCACCCAAGCTCACGGTCGGCGCGCCGGGCGGACCCGGTTGGCCGCAAACACAGGATGCGTGGAGGATCGGCGGGTAGAAACTGCCCGGCGGTCCGTAACCTGGGGGTATGCCCCCACGGCAGACGACAAGGACGCGAGCCGCCTCGTCACCGCCGCGCACC
>JBDUBN010000049.1:0-11318 GCA_040004085.1 Novosphingobium sp. | reverse complement strand
GCCTGCGCGACGTGACATTCATGAGCCTGCAGGCGCCGATCGGTTTCGATCTGGCCCGGCGTTTCCTGACGCAAATGGCGGGCATGCACGCGCGCTGGTGGGAGGCGGACGGCCTCAAGGCGCGCTTTCCCTGGATGAATTACGCCGATTCCGTGCAGGTGGATCATTATTACAACATCATGGCGAACGAAAAGGAGTTCAATTCGTTCGTGAGCGCGCCGCGCGGCGCGGCCATGCCGCGCAAGCTGCTCAACGCCGATCTTCTTCGGCAGGCGCACGAGAAGATGCAGACATTCCATCGCAGGATGCCGCAGACGGTCAATCATGGCGATACGCATCTCGGCAATCTCTACGTCAACGCAGATGGCAACCCGGGTTTCCTGGATTATCAGCCCTGCATTGGCCCATGGTGCGTTGATGTCAGCTATTTCATGATCGCCGGGATCGATCTGCTCGACCGGCAGCGCTGGCAAGGCGCACTGCTTCAGCATTATCTCGACGCCCTGGCTGCACATGGGGTGACGCCGCCCAGCTTTGACGACGCCTGGCTCGCCTATCGGCAGAGCGTTCCCTGGGGCCTGCTGATCTGGATGCTGAACGGCTCCAATTTCCAAACCGAAGCAAACAACACGGCCGCCGCAACCCGGTTCGCGATGGCGATGGTGGACCTCGACACGTTCGCCGCATTGGACCTGGAAATGACGGGACGGACCACCTTCGCCGACGACAGATCGAAAGTCACTTCCCGCGGAGACAAATTGTCATGAGCGAAGAGCTGATGGTCCTGCGCTCTCGCGGCCGCACAATGGACGATGACAGATGTGGAGTCGCTGGATCGCGCGAGCCGGACGGGCATGCAGTCCGGCGCTGCCGCCAGTCGGCAGCGATCATCGCGTTCCCGTGCGATTGAAATATAGATGATTGGCTGACGGACTCTCAAGGCGATGTCCGGGCAAAGAATAAAGGAGACGGATGATGGCGAATTCCAAGTTCGAGGAAATGGTCCAGGAACTATACGACAAGCAGAAGATTCGCGAAGTCGTGATCCGCTATGCGCGTGGTGTTGACCGGATGGACGAGGCGCTCCTCAAGTCCGCCTATCATCCGGATGCCATTGACGACCATGGCTTCTTCGTCGGAAACCGCGACGAATTCTGGGACTGGGTCAATACCTATCATATGAATGCGCAGTCCACGCATCAGCACATCATAACCAATCATCATTGCGAGCTGGACGGGGACACCGCGCATTGCGAAACCTACTGGCTGTTCGCTGGGCTCGACCCCAATGGGGAAAACCTGACGATCGGCGGCGGCCGTTATATAGACCGGATGGAAAAACGGGGCGGGGAATGGCGAATCGCCGCGCGTAAATGCGTACCGGACTGGGGCGGCGCGCCGGTCGATAACCAGATCCCGCCCGAGCAACGCGCAATGCTGCAGCAAAGCGGTATTGTCGCCCGTGACAGGTCGGACTGTTCCTATGAGCGTCCGCTGACGGTCCCGGCCGAGCGGGTCGGCATCAACCTCATGTTCTGAACGATCTGTCCTGACCAGGGGCGCGGCTTCCAGATCGAAATAATAGATACCTAACGAAGCTCTGAACAAGTCAAAATCGGGCGCGAAAATCGACGCTTTTCCGCGGTTCACGCGAGTCAAAAGTGACTTGTTCAAAGCTTCCCTAAGTCGCCGCAGCTATGTGAAGGCTGATCCATATTCTGCGGTCGCGATCGCCGGCCACGCATGGGAGAGAAGACCACCTGTGAGCTGGATGAATGTCCCGTGGCAGGTCAGTCCGACCCTTCATCGGAATGGGACAGCTCATCACACCCATGTCGCCATCTCGCAATCGGTGGACGGACAATTAGCTCTTGTACGTCGGCAAGGCAGCGCCGTTCGTCACTCGCCCGCCGAAATGTCGGCCCGGCTGAACACGGGAATTTCATCCAGGGGGTTGAGCAGCAGCAGGGGAATTTCGCGCGTGGTCGCTTTTGGAAAGCTGGCGAGCAGCGGGTTGGAGCGGGCAATCCACGTCCATGCCTCCTTACGCTCCTGCCCCTCCGCGCCAGGTCGCGTTGAACGCTTGGGTCCCGATCTGAAAAGCGATCGGCCCGCCAGCTATGATATTGAGATACCATTGTGGATGGACGTCTGAGCCGCCCAGTGAGGCAACGATCGCTATTTCTGGCCCGAACTGACAATACCCAAGGCTGGTGATCATTGATCGCCCGCTTTTTCGCCCGATGTAGCGAATGAGCAGCATCGTCTCGAAGCGATAGCCACCTACAAAGCTCATATCCTCGATATGGCCCTTTACGCCGCCGGTATCGATATAGTTGGCAAGCTGCCGGCTCGCCCAGGCCACGAGCATCGCGTCCTTTTCCGGACCGTAGGAAATTCTTGGCATCGAGACTCTCTCCCTTCTCCGTGTCTATCACCCTTGTCCGATCCGATATATCGGAACCGGTCCTTATTCACCCGCGCAAGGCAGGCATGAAGTTGCGGACAAAGCCTGGATGTTGCGCGTCGCTTGCTGCCGCCTTGAAATGCCAGTTTGTCGCATATTCGTCGCAAAATGCAGGCAGCAAGGGTCGTGACGCCTGTGGAATGCGCTCGCCATAACCCATGGCGAACAACCGCTCCACGCCTACGCGAGCCGCGCGCACACGCTCATCTGCCCAAAGCGCCGCGACGTTCGCCTCTGCTGCGAACTGATGCTCATTGGCGATAGGATTAAGAACAGGAGCCAACAACGCCCTCCTCGACATATTTCCCCACTCGCGCCCAAGTTTCCTCTGATCTACTAACCGTCGTTGAAACTGTATACCTGTTTCAGATCCCCGCGGCATTTTCGTCTAAGTGACTGGATGCGACACGAAAATAGTATGCCCATTTCAAGAGAAGAGATGGACGAAATGAACGCCGGCCCTGCCGATCATCCTACCGATCTCCCGCAGGCAGTAACGGGACTCCGCCCTGCCGAGCTTCCGTTAGTGACCGACCACTGAAATGTGGTAGCCCAGCGTTGAAACGCCTGAAAATCTTCGGCATCGTCTAAAGCATGCCTGCCAAGGTGGCGCTGGCGACCCGGGATATGCGTCCAGGACCTGGGGGCATTCGTTATCGTTATCATGGGCGGGAATTGCGAGCCGCCTGCAAGGTTTCCCGAACACGCTGTAGTGAAAATCTCACACTTTAATGCTTGGAACGAACCGGTCCGGCGCCTCCTCGCCAGATTCGAAGATCTCAGGACTGACGTCGAGCGCCGCGAACCTGCCTTGACAGCCTAAAAATGAGTTAGTAGTTTATTCCAATCCGCCCATAATATCACCAAATGTAGAAGCGTTAGACGAAAACAGGTTTCGATTTTAGGCTGACGTATGGGAGGACAGTGCCGGTGCAGGAACCGCTGACGGGCATTATTCATAGAGTCTGAGGCAGCGAACTGCTTTGGAAAAGCAACTTAAAACTTAAAAGGGGAGAAGGAAATGGGTGCTATTCAGATTCGGTTGCTCGCTGGCGTCGCCTTGGCGTCGTTGGCGACGCCAGCTCTCGCTCAGGACGACCAGGCCGGCCAAGGCGTTGGCGCTTCATCGGGAATGGACATCATCGTGACCGCCCGACGTACAGCAGAAAAGCTGCAAGACGTTCCCGTTGCCGTCACGCTAGTGTCGCAGGCTTCGATCGACGCCAAGGGTGTCTTCGATCCAATCGATCTGGCCGACATGACGCCCGGCCTCTCAATCGCCCCGTCCGTTGTCGATCGCAACAACCTGGTTTACACCATCCGCGGGCAGAGCTTTGTCTTTGGCTCCGTGTTTCCGGCGGTTATTACGTACCTGGACGAAGTTCCCAATCAGTATCTGACTCAGGGCGCATTTTTCGATCTGGAAAACGTGCAGATCCTGCGCGGTCCGCAAGGCGTTAACTTCGGGCGCGTCACCGATGGCGGCAACGTCATGCTTTCGAGTAAGAAGCCGACGAACGAGTTTGGCGGCTATGTCGGGGTAAAGTTAGGCGATTATTCGCTCCGTACGGTCAACGGTGCGATCAATATTCCGATCGTAAAAGACAAGGTCCTGTTCCGCGCCGCCTTCGAAACGACGCGCCGCAACGGCTTTACTACAAACCTTGCCAATGGCAGAAAGCTGGACGACGCTCATTATGATGCGTTCCGTGGATCGCTGACCCTGCGTCCGGTCGACACGGTGGAAAACACCACCGTCGTAAGTTACGTCAAGACCGATACCAACGGCACGGGCGTCATCCTGGATGGCATAAACGTTCCGGCATTCGCGAGCACAGCAGCCAATATTTTTACCGGCCTGGGCTTTGTAACTCCGGGCTACGGCATTGACCCTAGGGGCAATGTCGTGCCGTTTGTTGCGAACACAGGCCTGCTGCCCTTTACGCAAGCCAATTACATCGCTTCGCATGTGGCCCAGTTGGCCGCTCAGAACGCGCGTAGTAACCGTGAAGTTGATCTGGACGATCCGCTCTTCAGTCGGCGCAAGCATCTCTATATTTCAAACAAGACCACCATCGATCTAAGCGATTCGATCCAGCTAACCAACATTATCGGCTTCAATCATGAGATTGTCGACGATGCGTCCGATTATACTCCGGCGAATGGTGGGTACATCAAGACCTGCCACTCGGCGTGTGGCGGCGGCGTCTACCAGGACGTCAAGCATCTTAGCGAGGAGCTTCGCCTTTCCGGGACGTCCTTCGACGATCGCCTGACCTGGTCACTTGGCGGCTATCTCGACCGCCAGAAGCCGGGTGGCGCAAAGACCAACAATCGGTTCTTCGGGGGCATCCTGCACCAGACCACTCTGAACGAGCGCGAGACAAGATCCCGCGCGCTCTATGGATCGCTCGAATATGACGTGACCAGCAATTTCAGCCTCAATGGTGGCCTGCGCTTCACCCATGACACCATCGATCAACGGTCGGGAAATTTCTCCACGTTCCTGGAAAGCCCAGCAGCCAGAACCGCGCTGGCCAATTTCCTTACGGGCTTTGTAGGCTTTACGCCTGCACAGGCCGCTGGGGTGGTCAACTCCACATTCACCGAACTTCCAGTGTCATGCGATCAAACGCCATATGCCGTCGGCGGCGTCTTCAGTGGCTTCGCGCCGGTCGGCCAAACTTGCACGCAATACAACAAATCGTTCAAAACCTGGACGTTTACGGCCGGCGCGACGTACAAAACTGACGCCGGGCAATTATTCTACGCCAAGTACAGCAAGGGCTACCGCCCCGGCGGTGTCAACGAGACACCTCCGCCTGGCCTCACCCCGGAGTTCGAACCCGAAACGGACTTCTCGGCCGAAGTTGGTTTCAAGGCGGACTGGAATATCGGGGGGGCATTCCTGCGCACCAACGTCACCGGGTTCTGGGACAGCTACAAGGACATCCAGAAGCTTGTGGTGACACCGGCCAGTAACAATTCTGTCACCTCGGTCATTCGCAATGTCGACGATGCCAGGATCCGGGGTATCGAGGCGGAAGCCACGCTTGTCCCGACCGAAGGACTGACCTTCAGCGGCACTTTCGCCTATATCGATGCCCATTATAAGGGCACGGGTCCGGGTGTCGACCTTTCCGCCTGCAATCCGAATGCCACGGCCGTGCTCGGTTTCTGCCCCGCCAACATGTTCGGGCAGACGCCGAAGTTCAGCTATTCGCTGAATGCGGACTTCGTCCTGCCGTTCCCACCCGAATATGGTGCGATCCACGTCGGTGGCGCGATGGCCGGTCGATCGAGGATGGCGGTGACCGATACGAGCGTCATGAATCCGCTCTCGGTCGTCCGCGCGCTCACCACGTTCGATCTTAACGTCAACTGGCGCAACGTGATGGAGCAGCCCGTCGATGTTGGCTTCTTCGTCACGAACCTTACCAATGAAGAGTACTTGATCGGTTCGAATGACCTCAGTCAGGCGTCTTCGGCTGGCACCCGTGGCTTCATGTATGCCGCGCCGCGCATGTGGGGCTTCTCCATGAAGTATCACTTCGGCGGCGACGCGAAATGACGAGGCCGATGCGATGTTCCGAACCAGCAACGCCGGTCCGGAACATCGCTAAGCCAAGCATAAAGAGCCGTCTGATCGAGATGGTGCTGTGTGAAACTGCCCCCCTCCAAAAGGGGGGCAGTGGTTTTTATCCAAAGCTGACGCTCATCTTTGGGCACCGCCTCGGTACAGTCGGCGATTAAACATTAGGGCGCTGGGTTATGCGATAGCCCCTGCGCGGCCAGCTTGCCCGCCCTGTCGAGCGCAGCCTTCGTACGAGTCATGTGCTGATCATGCTCGCGTCCTTGCCTTCGCACATTGAACAGGCCAGTCTCAATAAGATGCAGTGCAAAATGTCATGACGAACGAGCGAGTGTCCATGGTGGTGACGGATGGCGTCGCCGACGTTCGGCTGAACCGGCCTGAAAAGCTGAATGCGCTCGACGAAGCGCAGTATCACGCTATCGCGCAGACCATCGCCGCGATCGAGGCCCGGCGTGACATACGCTGCGTGCTGTTGTCAGGCGAGGGACGCGCATTCAGCGTCGGCATCGATCTCGATCGTCTGTCCAATTCCCCGGCGCTGCGCGATCTCATGCCACGCACACATGGCGAAGCGAACCTGTTTCAGCACAGCGCCTGGGGCTGGCGCACTTTGCCCGTCCCGGTAATTGCCGCTATCCACGGCTATGCGTTCGGCGCGGGATGCCAAATGATGCTGGGCGCCGACATTCGCATCGCTGCGCCCGATACCCAGATTTCCGTAATGGAGATGCGGTGGGGGCTTGTACCCGACGTCGCCGGTATGGCGCTGGCGCGGAACCTGATCCGCGACGATGTGCTGCGCGAAATCGTGCTGACCGGTCGCCGGGTGACCGGGACCGAAGCGGCGACATTGGGCTTGGTGACTCGTGTGTCCGACGACCCTTACGCCACTGCCATGGCCCTGGCGCGCGAGATTGCGAGTTCCAGTCCGGACGCGGTGCGAGCCGCCAAGCGGCTGCTTAACCTTGACTGGGAGACGCCTAATGCCGACGTGCTGCTCGCCGAATCGTGCGAGCAGGAGAAACTGCTGGCGTCGGACAATCACAGGGAAGCGGTCGCGGCGGGTCGCGAGGGCCGTCCGCCCGCTTTTAGCGACTTTTAACGCAGGATCGAGCCTGAAATGCTGCTCGGTTACAAGCGACTGATTGACGATGGCTATGGCGCCAGCTTCAGTGAAGGCTTGCGCATCGAGCATAGCGTTTCGACCGCGCACAATAGCGCTGTTACCCCGGAGGCGGTCGAGGCACACCGGGAGCCCGTCCGATCTCGCGGCCGGACCCAAAAAGTGTGGTTAGCGCACCAGATGGCATGATTTCGGACAATATCTCGAGAGGATCGTGTTGATGCTGCCGATTCTCCGGGCGGACGTGATTTGGATAATGGAGTGTGCGCCCGGGCACGGCGCAACTGGAAGGAAGCGAAACCGCAGTGAGTTTTGAGGATCAGATCGGTACGACGGAAGTCCGCGATCAACATCGCTTCGACGAGCAGGCGCTCGCCAGCTGGATGGTGGAAACTGTTGACGGCTATGCTGGACCGCTAACCGTCGAGCAGTTCAAAGGTGGCCAATCCAATCCCACCTACAAGCTGGTAACGCCGTCGCGCAGCTACGTCATGCGCCGCAAACCGCCCGGCGACATCGTCAAGGGCGCGCATGCCGTCGACCGCGAGGCGCGCGTTCTTTCCGCTTTGGGCAAGGTCGGCTTTCCAGTCCCCCATGTCTATGGGCTGTGCACCGACGACACCGTGGTCGGCACTTGGTTCTTCGTCATGGAAATGGTGGAAGGCCGCGTTTTCTGGGATGTGACCTTTCCCGACGTGTCTGACGCAGACCGCCCTGCCTATTTCGACGCGATGAATACAACCATCGCGGCGCTGCACAGCATAGATCCCGACGTGGCCGGCCTTGGCGACTATGGCCGCCCCGGCAATTATTTCGAGCGGCAGATCAGCCGCTGGACCAAGCAATATCACGCTGAAAAGGAAGCCGGGCCGGATCCCTTCATGGATCGGCTGATCGAATGGCTGCCGACAGCCATTCCCGCTGGTGACGAAACGCGGATCGCGCATGGTGATTTCCGATCGGACAACATGATATTCCACCCGACCGAACCGCGCGTAGTGGCCGTACTCGACTGGGAACTGTCAACGCTAGGCCATCCGCTTGCCGACTTCGCCTATCATGCGATGATGTACCGGATGCCGCCCCTGATCGTGCCCGGCCTTGCCGGCGCCGATTTGCCGGCCCTCAACATTCCGAGCGAGCAGGAGTATGTCGCCGCCTATTGCCGCCGCACCGGGCGGGACAGCCTGCCTGGTTATGACTTTGCGATGGCATTCAACTTCTTCCGCTTCGCCGCCATTATCCACGGCATCAAGGGCCGCTATCTGCGCGGCACCGCATCCAATGCCCAGGCAAAGCGGCGCGCGGACGCCTTTCCGATGCTCGCCGAACTCGCCTGGGAACAGGCGGTACGTGCAGGCGCGCGCTGACATTCAGCACGGACGCACTTCAGAGCCGTTGGTGAAACCGGTCAGCGGCGGCTGCTTCGCTCCCCAGATCGCGCGCGGTCCAGCCGGTAGCGGGACGGGCTTGTACCCGTCCAGTTTCGAAACGCGCGCGTAAACGACCGTGGTTCGGCAAATCCCAGCTCCGCCGCGATCGCCTCGATCGACAGAGTTGTTCGGGTCAGCGCCCGAGTTGCTGCATCACGCCGCACATTCTCACGGATGAATGAAAGGCTGCTGCCCTCATTGCGCAGCCTGCGTCGCAGCTGATCGGGCGACAAGTGAAGCCGCTCGGCAACCTGCTCCAGCGTTAACGCACAATTTCCTGCAAGCGCCAGCCGCACCGGTCGGCTCAAGCCATGATCGCTGGCGGGGATGGTCATCATGTCGAGCGGCGCGTGTGCGAGCATGGCGCCAAGTTCGTTCCGCGTCCGCTGCACCGGCCCGGCCAAAGCTCGGCTATCGAGCATGATCGAGCGCCCGCCGGCATTGAAGATGTGGGGACAGGGGAAGAGATATTTGAACTCTTCGAAATAGCTTCCCGGTCGGGGATAGTCGAACCGCGCCTCCAACATCGGTACCGTCTCGCCAGCCAGCCAGCAGGCGAGGCGGTGCCAGATGATCAACCAGAATTCGCTGAAATAATGGGTAGGATCGCGCCGAGGGTCGGCGAAGGAGACGGAGACGACGGTTCCACCCTCCCCCGTCTCTACGCGCGTGGCGATGTCCTGCGTGGCCAGATTATAGAAGCGGATGGCGCGCCGCAGGCCCGCATCAACCGATGCCGAGTCCCGCGCGACCTCACAAGCGAAGGCGAAGGCGCCGAGCGGCATCGGATGGCGGGTGTAGCCCATAAACTCGTCCCCCAGCGCCGACCAGATGGCGCGCACCAATCGCGCCATCACGTCGACATCGCCACGCCAGGCGGGATCGTTTAGATCTGCTGGATCGACACCCGCCGCCCGCATAAGCGTATCGACATCCACGCCCTTGCGACGCGCGCCATCCGTGCAGACGTGGAAATAATAGCAATCAATCGTCGCCACGCACCGATCCTTACCCGATATGGTGAGTATTACTCGCCAAATATGCCCTTCCGTTCTCGGAATGAAAGGGCGAAAATGATCGGCGACGAGGGACTCCGTGCGACCAGCGCGAGCCGAAGCAGGAAAAGCAGCCATGGCCACCATCGACCGTACCATCGATCGTATCGACACCGCACCGCAGCGCCGAGAGGAAAGTGCCGAGGCGCGCTGGTCGCGTTTCAAGCCGATCGCCAATGGCGATGATTATGTAATTTCGCTGCGCGGTCGCCGCCTCGAGGTGTATCTTTTCGGCGAACGAATAGTGGAGCCTGTCGATCATCCGATCATCCGCCCGTCGATCAACGCTCTAGCGAAGACCTATGATCTGGCGGTGGAAGATCCCGAACTCGCCACTGCGCATTCACAGTTGATTGATGCGCCGGTCAACCGCTTTCTCCACATCGTCGGCAGCCCGAACGATCTGGTCATGAAGAACCGGATGCAACGCCGCATGGGCCAGCTCACCGGCACCTGTTTCCAGCGTTGCGCGGGGCTCGACACGATCAGCGTCCTGCACTCGATCACCTACGACATCGACCAGAAGCATGGCACGACTTACCATGAGCGCTATTTGGACTTCATGCGCCATGCGCAGCGCAATAACATCATCATCGGCGCGGGCATGACCGATCCCAAGGGCGACCGGTCGAAGCGCCCATCCGAACAGGTCGATCCTGACCTTTTTCTTCATGTTACCCGGCGCACCGACGCTGGCGTCTACGTCAAGGGCGCCAAGGCGCACATGACCGGCGGCCTCAATAGCCACTGGATCGCGGTCATGCCGACGATGAACATGGGCGAGAAGGACAAGGATTATGCGATTGTCGGCCTCGTCCCCGCCGACGCGGAAGGGTTGACCTATATTTACGGTCGCCAGTCCTGCGACACACGGGCACTGGAAAGCGGCGACATCGATCAGGGCAACGCGAAATATGGCGGGCAGGAAGTGCTCGTCGTATTCGACGAAGTTTTCATCCCGCATGAGCATGTGCTGATGGACGGCGAATTTGAGTTCGCGCAGGAAATGGTAGCGCGTTTCACCTCTTATCATCGTGCATCATATGTCTGCAAGACGGGCCTTGGCGACGTGATGGTGGGCGCGGCAGCCACCATCGCCGAATATAACGGTGCCGACGCCGCGAGCCATGTGAAGGACAAGCTGGTAGAGATGACCCATCTCAACGAGACAATCTATTCCTCGGCTATCGCTTCCAGCTATGAAGCCAAGCAATTGCCGTCGGGCATCTACATGAACGACGCGATGCTGGCGAACGTCTGCAAGCATAATGTCACCCGCTTCCCCTATGAAATCAGCAGGCTGGCCCAGGATCTGGCGGGCGGCCTGATGGTGACGCTGCCCAGCGAGCAGGATTTCGACCATGAGGTCGCTGGGCCAATGCTGCGCAAATATTTAATGGGCCGCGCGAATGTCCCGATCGAGTTCCGCCAGCGCGTGCTGCGCCTGATTGAGAACATGACGCTGGGCCGCAACGCCGTGGGCTATCTCACCGAGTCGCTGCACGGCGCGGGAAGCCCGCAGGCACAGCGGATCCAGATTCTGCGCGGCATGGAAGTCGAGCGCAAGAAGGGCTACGCCGAGGATCTGGCGGGCGTGCGTCGCAATGAGGAACGACACTGACTCATTCAGGAGCCGTGCAGGCGA
>JBDUBN010000343.1:0-3407 GCA_040004085.1 Novosphingobium sp. | reverse complement strand
GATGCCAGCAGCAAGCGTAAATGACTCGCTCTTGAAACCGTAGGACAGGCCGCCAGCACCGCAGAACAAATCGACGACAGAAGCATTCGGGATAGTCTCAGCCGATGACGTCATCGGCTGCTCAACTTGCGGCGATCAACCAAATCACCTTCCGATACGTCAATTCCTTGGACCTTCAACGCCTTTAATATGAAAGCACGAACTGTCTCGTCACGTTCAAGCGCGCTCCGATAGATTTCCTTTTTCAGCGCAGGTGACACCTTGAACTGAACCGTCATTTCTTTCGTCGTTCCGGTCATCAATGGGCATGCCTTTTCTGGTAACATCCTTATGTCACTACTTCTTTATGTTCACGCTTACAAGGTAAGCCCGTGGGGCCCCTATTCGCGCTCATCGACCGCAAGCCGATACCGCGCATAACGCCGCTCACCGCTGCGAACCAGCGCACCCTTCTCGACAAGATCGGCCAAATCGCGGGTCGCGGTAGCAAGTGCAGCGCCGGTGATCGTTCGGTAGTTGCCCGCACTCAACCCGCCCGCAAATCCGTCCGGCCCTTCACGAAACAAACGAAGCAGCGCCTTTTCCTGCCGTTCGTTGATTTGCCCGCGCAAGCGATCAAGCAGCCGCGTCTTGTCGATCAGGAAGCGGATGCGGGTTATCGTTCGCGCCTGTGCCTCGATGACAATATCGGCAAACCATGCCAGCCAGGCATTGATGTCGTTGCTCTGGCTGCCGAGTTGAAGCGCGGCATAATAGGCCTTGCGATGCCGGTGGATCGTTTCCGCGAGCGCCGTCAGCGTCGGTGCTGACAGGTTCTGCGCCAATGCCTTTTCAGCAATCGCGCGTCCGATCCGGCCATTGCCGTCTTCAAAGGGATGGATGCTCTCGAACCAAAGGTGCGAGATCGCAGCGCGGGTGATCGCGGGAAGCGGATTTGCCGATAACGGCGCGCTGGCATTGAACCACACGATGAAGCGGGACATTTCCATCGGCACGGTATCCGACGGCGGAGCCTCGAAATGGACTCGCGGCGCGTGGAGCGCCCCCGAAACGATCTGCATGGCGTCCTCATGCGTCCGGTAGCGTCCGACATCGGCAATGTCGCGGCGCCCGTTCATCAGCATCGCGTGCCATGCAAAGAGCGTTTGGTTGTCGAGCGGTGCGGCATGGTTCCGGTAAACATCGGCCATAAGTTCGGCGGCACCGGCCTCTGCCGCACTCGCGCGGCGCGAATCTGTGGCAAAGCCCAGATGCTTGGCCAGCGACGATTGAACGCTGTCGCGGTCGAGGATTTCGCCCTCAATGGCGGAGCTATCGACGACTTCCTGCGATATGAGTTCGACGGTCAGTCCGTCGCGCGCATCGGCATCAAGATGGTGCAATGCGCCGATGACGACGCCGGAGCCTTTCAGAAATTGTTCTTCCGCCGCACGGATGCGATCCGCATCGAAGCGGAATTGAGGCCAGTCGGGAAGCTGCCAGTTCCAACGCATGATTGATAAGATGCCTTTCTATCAATCACGCATCTGCCACATAATGATTGATAAAACGAGTGCCAATCAATCGCCAAAGGCAGATTGTCGCTTCGCGGGTAGCTGGTAGAAGCCATCGCATGACGCCACATTAAGTTCGCCAGCGGCGAAGTGGCGTCATGCGGGGAAGACGCGGGCGAAGGGGTGCTTGAGGCTCGGCGCACCTTTTTCCTCCGCCCGCTTGGCCGGTGTCCCGATCAAGAGCGCCAGCGGCGCATCGGAAAACCGGCGCAAACGCTAGTCTCCAAAGAGCATCAGCGATGCGGAGTCAGCGTTTGAAGTGGGCAGGGCGAATTGATTGTTTCGATTTTGCTGCCTGTCGGGCCTTGGCAGTGGCCTCCTCGGCGTCGCCTTCGGCGTCCATATCGGCGTGCAAGGCTTCCCACCCGCCAATGCCCATCAACACGCGGTCGGCGTGCTTGATGGTGTTCACATGGTCGTAGTGATTTTCGATCATCTTGACCGACGTGCCCATCTGTTCGGACAGGATATAGACATCGACACCTTCGCTTAGGCGGAAGGTGGCGTAGGTGTGGCGGAAGCAATAGGTCGAACGCGGGATGCCGTTCGGCCCCATCCGCAGGTCAGCTTCGACGAGCAACGCCTGAACGGTGTCGCTGTAGAGATATTTGGCAGGCTTTCCGTTGATGATCGTAAACACGGCATCATCGGGCGCGGTGGCTTTGGACAGCTCGCGCACGCGGGCGAGATATTCGCCGACGCTCTTGGGAGCCACGAGCTTGCGGGATTTGCCCTTGCCCTGGACGAACATGACGACGATCTCGCGCCCATCACGATCCTTGGCGAACGTGATGTCGCGCCAGCGCAAATTCTTCGCCTCGGGCGGACGCATCCCCGTGTTGCACATGATGAGCATGAAATTGTAGCACATGGTGCGATACCACGTGCCTTGGGGCGTGGTCGCCGCCCTGATCCATTTGCGCCCGACGCTGTGCAGCTTGCGATATTCCTCGATGGTGAATTCATCGCGGCGCATGGTTTTGAGCTTTGGCCTGCCTTCAAAGCGGTGGCTTGCAGGCACAAGCCGCTTGGTGATGGCAAAGTTCATCACCGCGTTGAGCGCGCCCATCTCAAACTGGATTGTCGCATCGCTGATATGCTCGCGGAAGCGGCCTTTGCCATTTTCCCGCCGCCACGTCGGGTAGCCCGCCCAACTGTCCTGACCGATCAGGTGAATCTGGGTGCTGCCGACATAATCTTCGAGCGCCTTCTTGAAGGCGTTCCTAAGATTTTTCACGCGGTCTTGGGAAACCTCGCCGGTGTCGGCACGGCGCTGCTGGGTCTGGAGATAGTCTGCCGCCACCTGCCGGAACGGACGATTGAACACGGCGACATCGTGCTTCACGCGAAACCGGATGTCGGCGTCCTCATCGAACGCGCGGTCGCGGGCGGACTCCCGGTCCGACGTGTGAAGCGAGATCGTCTTGTAGCGATCCTCTTTGGGGAGCTTGATGCGGCAATAGAAATTGCGGTGTTCGACATCGCCGCGCCTGAAAATGATCAGGCCGGATTTGAGCACCTCCTTGTCAGTGATGAACGCCATTCCCATACTCCACCGTGCAGAAACTGTGCAGGTTTGGAGCGAACGGGCGCGGAATTCCATAACTGTGCAGGTGCTGTGTAGGGGATTATGCCTTATTTTCTTAAGTGATTCCAGCTATTTGCTGGAATCCTGTGTCCCCGAGCATTCATCTCGATAATCGCGGTGCGCCGGCTGACAGGCCGGGCCGGCTTCTTTGACCGCAACTACCCTGTCGAGCGCTGGACCGGCGCATTGGCGGCGGGTAAGAGCGCGGCCGGGGCCGGCTTAGCTCAGTTGGTAGAGCACCTGATTTGTAATCAGGGGGCCAGGGG
>JBDUBN010000342.1:0-3408 GCA_040004085.1 Novosphingobium sp. | reverse complement strand
TCGCATAAGCTGACCATTGCATCGCTTCAGGAGGACGCACATATCGCGCGAATGCCCATTCCCGTTCTGGTCAACCGCTCTGGCGGCGCGGCGCTCGCTGCGGGTACGAGCCTTGAGGCTTCGGTAGAGCAGGCATTCCACGACAGCGGCGCTCCGGTTGAGGTGCATCTGCTTGGCGGGCCGCGAATGGCGGATGCGGTCAAGCAGATGCACACGCCGCGCGTCATCGTGGCCGGGGGCGACGGGACAGCAGCTTGCGCGGCCTATGCCCTGCGCGGCACCAAGACCGAACTCGGCTTGCTGCCGATGGGAACGCTCAACCATCTGGCGCGCGATTTGCGTATTCCCGACAAGCTGGAGGACGCAGCCAAGCTCGCCGCAACCGGGCGGGCGGTTCCCATCGATCTGAGCGAGGTCAATGGACACTGCTTCGTCAACAATGCCTCAATCGGGATTTACCCGCGCATGGTTGCCCAGCGCGAAGCCTTCCGTCAGCGTTACGGCTGGCCAAAGTGCCTCGCCTCTATCCCCGCTGGCTTTGCCGCATTGGCGCGGCTGCCGTTGCACCACCTGACCGTCGATATGGGCAAAGGCCCGCAGCGGCTAATCACTTCGCTGCTGTTCGTCGGTAACAACATCTACTCGCTGCAAAGCGGCGATCTGGGATCGCGCGCTTCGCTGAGCGACGGAGTGATGTCGGTCTATGCGGTGGTTCACCGGAGCCGACTGGCGCTGATGTGGTTCTCGATCCGCACGCTGCTGGGCCGCGCAAACCGCGTGACGGACTTTGTGGCGTTCGGCGAATGCACCGAACTGACCATCCAGTCGCGCACAGGGTCGGTGAAGATGGCGCTGGACGGAGAATTGCAGCGGCTGAACTTTCCGCTGCAATTCAAGGTCGATCCGGGCGCATTGCTGATCGTTTGCCCGCCTGAGGAGCCCGAGTCTGCAAGAGCGCCGGAGGGCTAGCGTTCAAATGGATCAAATGCGGCCATTCAACGCTGTGGCGATCCTGCTCCCGCTTCCCTCGCAATTGATTCAGGTCAAAGTGCGCCTCATTAAACGCTCGCGCGCGGTAGCCGCAGCTTGACCAACAGGCCGCCCAAGTCCTCGCTCTCGTCCAGTTCAACCGAGCCCCCGTAAATTTCGGCGACATCGCGCACAATGGCCAGACCCAATCCGGTGCCCGGCTTGCCGGTATCCAGCCGCGCGCCGCGATCGAATATGCGCGGGCGTTCTTCTTCGGGTATGCCGGTGCCGTCGTCCTCCACCCAGACCTCGCACCACTGTTTGTCCTGCGGATCGGCGTCGATGGTGACGAACACGCTACCGCCACCATACTTGGCCGCATTCTCGATCAGGTTGCCGAGGATCTCGTCCAGATCCTGCCGCTCGATAGCCACTTCGGCCTGGCGATTGCCGTCCAGATCAAAGCGCGCATAGTCATAGAGCCGGGTGACCGCGCGCAGCACTGCCTCAACGCTGTCCCCCACCACAGCGCGGCTGTGGCCTACAGCGCGCCTGCCAACGGCGCGGGCGCGGGCGAGGTGATGATCGACCTGCCGCCGCATCACCGCCGCCTCACGGATCACGGTTTCGTCCAGGTCCGGCGCATGGGCAGTCGCAGCGTTCATCACTACCGTCAGCGGCGTTTTCAGCGCATGGGCCAGATTGCCCGCATGCGTGCGCGCCTCGTCGGCCTGTCGCTCGATATGGGCCAAGAGGCCGTTCAGTTCCTCGACCAAGGGCTGCACTTCCAGCGGCAGCGGATCGGTGACGCGGTTCGCGCCAGTACTCCTGATCCGCTGGATCGCCCTGCGCACCCGGCGCAGCGGCCCCAGCCCGTACCATGTCTGCAACAGCGCCATCAGCATCAGGCCAAGGCCGAGGACTACAAAACTCCACAGCAGGATCGCCCTGATCCGGGTGATCTGAGCGTCAATCTCGTTACGATTTGCCGCGACCACGAACCACCAGCGTGTCTCGCTGCCGGGCAGGATGATCGACCGTTCCATCACCCGCAGCGGTTCGTTGGCAAATTGCGGGCTGTCATAAACGTGCGGCATGCTGTCAAAGTGATCGCCGTGCGCTTTCAGGGTCCGGTCCCATAGCGACCGGCTGGGGAAATCCTCGTGTCCCTTGCCGCTGATCTGCCAATAAAGACCGGAATTCGGCTCAAGGAAGCGCTGATCACCCAGTGGCCGGTTGAAGAATATCTCCCCGTCCGGGCCGATTTCCGCCGAGGCCACCATCGCGGTGAGCATATAGCCCAGTTGCTCGTCAAAATTACGCTCGACCAGACCGGTCAGCGTCCGGTCCAGCGTCAGCCCTCCCAGCAGCAGCAGGATGGTAATCCACCCCGCCGCGATCAGCATCATCCGCCGGGACAGTGAACCGGTATGGGACTTCAGAGTTTGACCGTCAGTGGCCATGCGCAGGGCTTAGGGCCGCAAGACGCCGGAACTGCATCAGCCCCGTCCCGGCCCGGCGGGATCGTCCAGGCTGTAGCCCAGCCCGCGAATGGTCGTAATCACATCAGAGCCGAGCTTCTTGCGGATGCGCGTAACAAACACCTCGATAGTGTTGGAATCACGGTCAAAATCCTGATCATAGATATGCTCGATCAGTTCGGTCCGGCTGACCACCTTACCCTTGTGGTGGAGGAGGTACGACAGCAGCTTGTATTCCTGCGCGGTCAGCTTCACCGGCTCACCATCACGGGTGACGCGGCCTGAGCGGGTATCCAGCCGCACATCGCCTGCCGTCAGTTCGGACGAGGAATTGCCCGAAGCACGGCGGATCAGCGCGCGCAAACGGGCGATCAGTTCCTCGGTCTGAAACGGCTTGGCTAGGTAATCATCGGCCCCGGCATCAAGCCCGGCCACCTTGTCCGACCAGGAATCGCGCGCGGTCAGAACCAGCACCGGAAATGTGCGGCCTTCCTTGCGCCACATGCCCAGCACCGTCAGTCCGTCAATCTCCGGCAGACCCAAATCGAGCACAACCGCGTCGTATTCCTCGGTACTGCCAAGGAAGTGGCCGTCCTCGCCATCGGTGGAGAGATCGACCGCATAGCCGGTCTGCTCCAGCGTAGACTTGAGCTGTTTACCCAGGGTGGGCTCGTCCTCGACGATCAGGATACGCATTGCCAGATTCCCCGTTGTGCTGTGATATGCAAATCCATGCGGCGAAAGGCCGAATCCGTCAATGGCGCGCGCAGAGTCAATGCCGCGACATGATCTGGCCAGAGCGCGCATCGACATCAACGAACACCACCCGGCCCTGGTGAATGAATTTCAACCGGTAAGCCATCGCCGCGGGATCGTATTCCGGGCCAAGGTACTGCATCCCCGGCATCATCGGCAGCACCCGCTGCTCAATCTCTCGCAATGACCGGACGTTACCCGC
>JBDUBN010000341.1:0-3430 GCA_040004085.1 Novosphingobium sp. | reverse complement strand
CGCACAGGATCGGGGCGGGTTGATCAAGGGCCTGCTCGGTACCGGCGATATCATCTTCATGATCCTGGCCTGCGCCGCGCCGATGGGCGTTTTGGCCGGAATTATCCCTCTCGCGCTCGCCTTTGGCAACGGGGCTGGGATGCCAGGAACTCAGTTGCTAGTCTGCACCGTTATGATGCTGTTCGCGATGGGCTATGTCCGAATGGTCCCGCATGTCCGCAACGCTGGTGCCTTCTATGCCTATATTGCGCTCAGCCTCAACAAGGAGGCCGGGGTGGCCGCCGCTTATGTTGCGGTAACTGCCTATATCTGCGCCGCCGCATCAGTGCTGGGGGCGATGGCCTACTTTGCCGTGGACCTTGTGCAGAGCGCCTTCGGCCTTGCCACCCGGTGGGAACTTTGGGCCGCTCTTTCGATCGGAGCAATCACCTGGCTCGGCTACCACAGGATCACCCTGGCGGCGAAGGTGCTGACGGTCGCTTTGTTGCTCGAAGCAGGGTTGATCGTGCTGATCGACGCCCTGATCCTGCGGGACGTCGGCCTGTCAGGCCTTAATTTTACGAGCTTCACGCCCGGTGCGATCTTCGCCCCCGGCCTTGGCATCGCGCTGATCTATGCAATCAACGGCTGCATCGGGTTCGAGGCGACAGCCATCTACCAGGAAGAAGCGCGCGACCGCGTACGCACGATCCCGCGCGCGACCTATGGAGCAGTGTTGCTCCTCGGCACGTTCTACGTCCTGTCCTCCTGGTGCCTGGTTCTGGCGCTGACCCCGGCCAAGGTGCAACAAGTCGCCCTCGCGGATCCAGGTCACCTCGTCAGCGGGTTGGCCATGCGCTACCTGGGAGAGTTCGGGCGCGACGCGCTGAACCTGCTGACCGTCACCAGCCTGTTCGCTGCTGCGCTGGGCTTCTTCAACAACATCGCGCGCTATCTCTTTGCACTGTCGCGCGATGGCCTGATGCCCGAGACACTGGGCCGCATTCATCCGCAGCATGGCTCGCCCTACAAGGCCTGTCTGCTTCTCGCCGTGGTGCTGGCGGTGATCATCGGCCTGTTCGCGCTGGCCGGGCTTGATCCGCTGCTCAGCCTGTCAACCAGCCTGTCCTCGATGGGGGCGGTAGGTCTGGAGATCCTGCTTGCCGCAACCTCGCTGTCGATCCCGTTCTACTTCGCCCGGCGCGACGAGATTTCAATCGGCACCTTCTGGGCACCGCTGATCGCGGGTCTGATCATCACGGTCATCACTTACCTGTCGCTGGCCAACTATTCGGCGCTGACCGGAACCAACCTGGTCGTGGTCAACAGCCTGCCGATCCTGTTTTTATTTTTAATCGCGGCGGGCCTGATGCACGGCCTGTGGCTGCGCCGGAACCGCCCCGCAATCTATGCGGGCGTCGGTTCGACCCATGTCGAAGGTGACATTGCCCCTGCCTCGACAACTGAAGCCCGTTCGGAAAGATTGCCATGCCCCAGCCAAATGCCTCACCCGTAGCTCGCCCCGCGATCACCCTGCCGAGTGGCCGAGTGCTGCTGAACGGCGAACTGGTCGAGCCGCGTGGGGCCGAGCGCTCCATCGCCGCAATCGACCCGGCCACGGGCGAGACGATAATGTCCTTCCCGGCCTGCAGCGCCGAGGATGTCGACCGCGCAGTCAAGTCCGCCCACGCCTGCTTTGAAAGCCGCGAGTGGCAGGCCATGCGTCCGCTGGATCGGGGGCGCCTGCTTGAAAACCTAGCCCTTCTGGTCGAACAGCACCGCGACGAACTGGCCGCGCTGGAATCACTCGACAGCGGCAAATTGCTCTTCGTCACCCGCGCCATCGATCTGCAATTCACAATTGACGGATTGCGCTATTTTTCCGGTTGGGCCTCGAAGATCAATGGCGAGTACATCACTCTCAACCCGTTGATGCCCGAGGACGCGGCCTACCGCGCCTATACCATGCGCCGTCCAGTGGGCGTCATAGGCGGGATCACGCCCTGGAATTTCCCAATCGGCCAGGCGATCCAGAAGATCGCCCCCGCCATCGCCTTCGGCTGCACTGTAGTGCTGAAACCGTCGGAGGAAAGCTCACTGACCACGCTCAGGTTGGGCGAACTGATTTTAGAAGCCGGTTTCCCCGCCGGCGCGGTCAACATCGTCACCGGCTATGGGACCGATGCGGGCGCGGCACTGGTTGACCATCCGCTGGTCCGCAAAATTGCCTTCACCGGATCGACTGCCACCGGCCAGCGCATCCTCGCCGCCTCGGCTGCGACAATGAAGCGCGTCACGCTGGAACTGGGAGGCAAGTCGCCAACGATTATCCTCGCCGATGCCGATCTCGATCGCGCTATTCCTGGCGCCGCCGCAGCAATCTTCTCCAATTCCGGCCAGATCTGTACCGCCGGATCGCGCCTGCTGATCGAGGCTCCGGTGTACGATAAGGTCATGGAAGGCGTCGCCCGGATCGCCAGCGACCTGCGCGTCGGCTCGCCTTTCGACGAGGCAACCCAGATCGGCCCCTTGATCTCCGCGCGCCAGCACGACCGGGTGCGCGGCCTGGTCGAGGCTGGCCTTGCCGAAGGGGCACGCCTGGTCGCCGGCGCAACAGTGGGCGACGGCCCTGGATGGTACTACCACCCAACCCTGCTCGCCGACGTCACGCCCGGCATGACCGTGATGCGCGAGGAAATATTCGGCCCGGTGGTCTGCGCCATGCGAGTCGAGGACCGCGGGGATATCGTGTCTCTCGCCAACGACACGCCCTATGGGCTTGCTGCCAGTGTGTGGACCCGAAACCTGGACCACGCACACCTGCTGGCAGAACGGCTCGAGGCCGGCACCGTCTGGCTCAACACCCACAACGTGCTCGATCTTGCAATGCCATTCGGCGGCAGCAAGCTATCCGGCCTGGGCCGCGAGTTCGGCACCGAGGCGGTCCATGCCTTCACCGAGCCGAAGTCGGTCTGCATGCGAATCGAGGGCAGCCGCGCGTTCGGCTGAGGATACGGGGGCTACAAACCGGCTGCCCACTCGGCCAATATCACGCCGCCAACGACCAGCACGCCGCCAAACAGCAGTGCAGCCTCAAGCGGCTCCCCCAGAATTGCAACCGCCAGGACCGCGGTAACCAGCGGCAGCAGGTTGAAATAGGTAGTCGCCCGCGCCGGACCGATCCGCGCGACCCCGGACATCCAGAGCAGCGGCGCGGCGACCGATCCGAGCACCGCGGCATAGGCGACCAGCGGCAAGGCGGCGGGTGCGGTGGGCTGCCAGGGCAGCAGGAAAAACAACGGCGCGAGCAATGCCGAAGCTGCGGCAGACTGGACGAAAAGTTCGAGCGACGCCGGCAGGTCGCTACGCCAGCGCTGCAGCAACACACTGTACAGCGCGAAGCACGCCGTAGCGGCCAGCATCAGTAGGTCACCCAGGTTCGGCGGACGCC
>JBDUBN010000048.1:0-11604 GCA_040004085.1 Novosphingobium sp. | reverse complement strand
GGGGCCAATCTGATCGTGCAATTGGCGTTCTTTATCGTTAGGCTGCCCTCAAGGGCGAACAGCCTGAATAACAAAGAGAAAGAATCAGCGTGGGCAAGATGCGAAATGTCACTAGGCTTGGACTGAGCGTTCTGATTTACCTTTGCCCTGTTACCTCCCTTTATGCTGCGCCGCCCTTGACGGTATACGGCAACCTTCCCGGGGTTGAGATGGCGGCAATGTCGCCATCTGGCGATCATGTCGCGCTGATCGGCATTGTCGATGGCAAACGCAAACTCATAATCCAGGACAAGGATAGTCATGCGCTGTCGATAATTGATGTCGGAGATACCAAGCTATGGGGCCTTTACTGGGCTGGCGATGACACGGTTTTGATGAGAACGTCGAACACGGCGAAATTAGGATTCGGATTCACCGCCGAAAAGGCGGAACTGCAGTCGATGGTGGTCATCCCGATCCATGGCAACAAGTCATGGGCGGTGTTTGAATATGTCGATCGTATTCAAGGCGGCATACACGGATTTTACGGCCTTAAGATGCGTGACGGCAAATGGTTTGGCTATTTCGGCGGGATCACTATGGATTTGAATGGCTTTGAGCTTTCGCTTAATAGCGGGAGACCGGTGTTGTATGAGGTTGATTTACAAACACATAAATTCAAAGACATTGCACTGCGTCCTGACAATCAGGACGATTACAGCAAGTGGTTGATCGGCGCCGATGGTAAAGTAAGCGCGACGCTTGATTATCATTCAGGCGACGGCTCATGGAGCATCAAAAATGGTGATGGCCACAAAATCGCTTCGGGCACGGAAAAGCTGGGCAATGTCGAACTTGTCGGCTTTGGCGCAAAAGCTGACACGATCATTTACAAGGATCGAGCGCCCGATACCGGCGATGACCGTTGGCTTGAGGTGCCGATTTCGGGCGGTCCGGCCAACGAAATCCTAAAGGACGTAGGTGTTCAAGCCAGCTTTTTCGATTCCCGCACGGACCAGCTCATGGGATATGCTGTTGAGGGCGATACGCCGTCCTATCATTTTTTCGGCGCCCATCCTGACAAAGTTCTGGCCGCGACGCAAAAGGCATTTCCCGGACTGAGTGTCCATCTGATCGACTGGAACGACACATTTGACCAGTTGATTGTGAAAACGGAGGGAGTCGGCGATCCGGTGACATGGTGGAAGGTCGATATCAAAACCGGCAATGCCGACGTAATCGGCACATCTTACCCTATGGCGGAAGCCGACGTAGCGCCGATGAAGATGATCCATTACAAGGCGGGTGACGGCACCGACATTGCCGCCGTGCTGACCTTGCCGCCCGGACGCACGCCTGAAAATCTGCCGGTGATTGTGTTCCCACACGGCGGACCTGCGGCGCGTGATTATCCCGGTTTCGATTGGTGGGCGCAGGCATTGGCGTCACGGGGGTACGCCGTCTTGCAACCCAATTTCCGCGGATCGACCGGGTATGGGAACGCCTTTGAACAAGCGGGCCATGGCGAATGGGGCCGCAAGGCACAAAGCGACATTTCCGACGGGCTGGCCCAGATTGTCAAGGATGGTATCGCCGATCCAAAACGCGTCTGCATCATGGGGGCCAGTTATGGCGGATATGCCGCCTTGGCCGGTGCCACACTGCAACATGGTCTCTATCGCTGCGCGGTCTCGGTCGCGGGAATCAGTAATGTGCAGAACATGGTGTTCTCAGATATATCCGAAAGCGGTGATAACCGGACAATGATCCGCAGTCTGCGGGAAGAGGTCGGTCATGGCCGCGACCTGAAGGCCATTTCTCCGATCAACTTCGTCAGCGGCGTCGAAGCGCCAGTGCTCTTGATCCACGGCAAGGACGACACTGTCGTGCTATATAACCAAAGCAGCGACATGGCCGCCGCACTGCGCAAGGCTGGCAAGACCGTAGAATTTGTCACTCTGCAAAACGGTGACCACTGGTTGACGCAAAGCAGCAACCGCTTGGCGATGCTTCAGGCTGCGGTTACGTTCATCGAGAAATACAATCCGCCGGATGCCGCGAAATAGCAGAGGGCAGGTTTAAATCACGATACCCTAAATCTCCGAATCCCCCAGCACCGCCGCCCGCAATTCATCAATCCCCATCTTCAGTTCCGCTGACGTCACGTGGATTTGCGGGAACGCCGCGTGGTGTTTCCTTGCCTCGGCCTCAGTGCGGGCCACCACCTCTGCCAGTTCGCTGGCCTTGATCTTGTCGGCCTTGGTCAGGACGATGCGGTAGCCGACGGCGGCTTCGTCCAGCATCTGCATCATTTCGGCGTCGACCGGCTTTGGCCCGTGGCGCGCGTCGATCAGCAGCAGGGTGCGTTTCAGCACCACCCGCCCGCGCAGGAAATCGCGCACCAGCCGCCGCCAGTTTTCCACCACGCGTGGCGGGGCCTTGGCAAAGCCGTAGCCCGGCATATCGACCAGCCGGATCACGCACGGCTCACCCACGTCAAAGAAGTTCAGTTCCTGCGTCCGTCCCGGCGTAACCGAGGCGCGGGCGATGGATTTGCGCCCGGTCACGGCGTTCAGCAGCGACGATTTGCCGACGTTTGACCGTCCGGCAAAGGCGATCTCCGGAAAATCTGGCGCGGGCAGGAACTCCAGCGCGGGCGCGGATTTAAGGAACTCTACGCGGCCCGAAAACAGCTTGCGCGCGCGTTCGGTCAGTTCGGCCATATCGCGGGGATCGATTTCCTGAGTCACTTTTTCGCCTTCATCGCCGCCGCAACGTCCGCCTTTTCCTTGTCGACCATCGCCTTCATTTGCGGGTGCTTGGAATAGAGGTACTTCTGCTGGGCGATGGTCAGGATGTTCGAGGTGATCCAGTAGATCAACAGGCCCGACGCAAAGCTGGCCATGACGAACATCATCATCCACGGCATGATCGAGAACACCTGCTGCTGCACCGGATCGGGCGCGGAGGGTTGCAGTTTGAACTGCGCCCACATCGTCACACCCAGCAGGACCGCCAGTATGCCGATCCCCAGGAAGCTGGGCGGGGTGAACGGCAGCAGGCCGAACAGGTTGAGGATATGCGCGGGGTCAGCGGCGGACAGATCGTGGATCCACAGCACAAACGGCTGGTGGCGCATTTCCACGGTGAGCGTCAGCACCTTGTACAGCGCGAAGAACACCGGAATCTGCAGGACCATCGGCAGGCAGCCCGCCAGCGGGTTGACGCCTTCGTCCTTGTACAGCTTCATGGTTTCTTGCTGAAGCGTTGGCTTGTCGTCCTTATACCGCTCCTGCAGCGCCTTCAGCTTGGGCTGCACCGCGCGCATCGCCGCCATCGAGGCAAAGCCGCGCTGGGCCACCGGGAACATGATCCCGCGCACGATCACCGTCAGCAGGATGATCGCGACGCCGAAATTGCCGACGGCTTTGACCAGCGCAGTAAGCAGCCAGAAGATCGGCCGTTCGAACCAGAAGAACCAGCCCCAGTCGATCGCCTTGCCAAAGTTGGTAATGCCCGCCGCTTCATAGCGATCGAGCACGGTGCTTTCCTTGGCCCCGGCGAATACGCGGGTGGAGTGCGATACTTGCGCACCGGGGGCGACGGTATCTGGCGTGTAGAACAACTGGGCGAAATAGAACCCGTTCCCGGCGCTGCGGAAATCGGACTTCGCAACGCCCTTGTCCGGGATCAGCGCGCTCATCCAGTAGATGTCGGTAAAGCCGAGCCAGTTGGCGGTGCCTTCGTTGTCCATCAAGCCGCCGGGGGCCGCGACCACGTCCTTGTAATTGGGCTTGAACGCCACCGATCCGTCAAACGCGCCGAACGGGCCGGAATGCAGGTTCCAGATGTCCACGCTGGCGGTCTTGTCGGTGCGGTTAAGCTGGGCAATCTGCTGGAGTTGGACCGGCGCGGCACCATGATTGGCGACTACGGCATCGGCGGTGATCATGTAGTCCTGATCGATGGCGTAACGGATCGAGAAAGTCTGGCCGGTGGCGTTGTTCCAGCTAAGCGTGACCGGCGTTGTCGGCGTCAGCTTGGCACCAGCGGGCGCGGTCCATAGCGTGGTGGCCGAAGGTGTTTCGATGCCCCCAGAACCTTGGGCACCCGTCCAGCCAAGCTGCGCATAGTGCTGCGCGGGCGTTCCAGCGGGCGAGAATACGCGCGCCGGGCCGTCAGCTTTGTTCAGCGATGCGGTGTGGCGGTTGGTCGTCAGATCATCCAGCAGCGCACCGGTGAGGTTGATCGAGCCGGACAGGCCCGGCGCGGCAACCGGAACGCGGGTCGCGGGGTTCAGCGCCGTCTTCAGGTCCAGCGCTTCTGCCGCGCGGTCTGCCGGGCTTGCAAGCCCGCCTTCGCGCGTGGGCGCGGTGCTGGCGGTTGCTGCGGGCGCGGACTGGCTCACCACCGGCTTGTTGGCTTGCGGATAGTAATGCTTCATCCCCGCATCCCAGCCGAAAAACAGCAACGCGGAGAGCACCACCGCAAGGATCAGGTTACGCTGGTTTTCCACGAAGACGTTCCTAGTTCAGTTCTGACAGCAATTGGCCGGGGGTTATGGTACGGGGTCATGGCCATGCCCGCCCCACGGGTGGCAGCGCAATAGACGCTTCATCGCTAACCAGCCACCCTTAATCGCGCCATATTTCTCGAGCGCCTGAATGGCATATTCCGAGCAGGTTGGCAGGTAGCGGCACGATGATGGCAAGACCCGCGACGGGCCAAGTTGCCAGCCTCGGGCAATCAAGATGAGTAATTGTTTCAACGCCTTGGCGGGGGGCGTTTCCCGCGTCCAGTCCGGGGAGCGTCGCCCTTGCCAGCGGCGGCGCGCGACAGGGCAGCGGTCAGTTCATCACGCAACACGGCAAAATCCCGCTCAACCCCGCCTTCGCGGCCGATCATTACATGATCGTGGCCGGGGAGGCCTTGAATTGGAAGCAGTTCCCGCAGCAGCGCCCGAAAACGGCGCTTCATCCGGTTGCGGACCACGGCGTTGCCGATGCGCTTGGTAACGGTAATGCCGAAACGCAACAACCCGCCCTCATTGGGGCGGGTGAGCAGGACGAAACCGGGGCGGGCCACGCGGGTCCCGCGATTAGCGGCAAGGAAGTCGGCGCGCTTGCTCAGGACGACAGGCTTTATGCCTGTCCCTGAGCCTGGCGCGTCCTCAGCCGGTTCGATCAGGCCGACAGCTTCTTGCGGCCGCGCGCACGGCGGGCGCGCAGGATGTTGCGGCCACCAACGGTTGCGCTGCGGGTGCGGAAACCGTGACGGCGCGCACGCACGAGGTTGCTTGGCTGGAAGGTGCGCTTCATCGGATCAACTTTCGAATTCGAACAAAAAAGGGCCGCCGGTAAAGGCGACCGTATCACTGGGACGGGCCGTTACCGAAGCGCCAGTCGCGAGTCAAGAGATTCGCCCGTTTTGGCTTCACCCTGATCAAGACGCACCCACTGGCTCATCTGCGCCGCGTTCAGCCATTTGGCCGAAGCGTTCGGCACGGAATTGGTCATATCGTAAAACGCCCGCGCCTCCACCGGGCTCATGCCCATTTCGTGGTAATAGTCGAGGTAATAGCGGTTTTCCGGGGCGGTCATGGCGAAGTCGCGCGGTTCATGGCCTTCGTTGTCGGCCCATGAGTGGACGGCAAATTCAGCGCCGGAATCGGCGGTGCGGCGCCGGCCAGCAAGGAACAATTCGACCGCGCCAGACCGCACCGAGCCGCCCTTTGGCACATGCGTTACCAGCCCGCGCGCATGGATCATCCGGCCCAGTCGCAAATTGGCGCGGTCGTCATCGGTGCCCGGACATTCGAGCATTTCCAGCGCGCTGATGCCCGGATAGGCCGCGAGCATGGCCGAAAACGCCGCCGGGCTGCGCTCATTCGTCACGTCAACTAGCGCGGCACGCTTACCATCGAGTACGCGGAACGGACCGAACCTGGCGACGCCGTGCGGCACCTGTACCGGCGCGGCGGCGACGAAGCGGTCGGACCCAGCGTCGCTGACCTCATATTCCTCGACCACCTCGTAAACTACCGTCTGCGCAGCGCACGGCGTGGCAACAGCAGCAAGGAGTGTCAGGGCAAGATGGGCAAGGCGGCGCATTATCTCGCCGGAATGCGCCCTAACCCACTACCGGCACCCTCACGGAAATCGTTAAGATTTACTTGCCAGAACCTACGCGCAACTGCGTAACTGGCTCCACAACGGCGTAATCTTCCACCCAGCCCCTCGACAGCAGCCGTTCCCTTCGCCATCAACTGGTTAGGGGAAGTAATAGGGGTGTTCACTTGGTCGCGCTGGTATCGACGGTTGCCTATCTTGGGCTGGAGGCCCGCGCGGTCGAAGTACAGTGTCAGGTGGCGCCGGGGCTGCCGCGTTTCAATCTGGTCGGGCTGCCTGACAAGGCGGTGAACGAAAGCCGCGAGCGGGTCAGCGCGGTGCTGGCCTCGCTCGGCCTGTCACTGCCGCCCAAGCGGATCACCATCAACCTGTCGCCCGCCGATTTGCCCAAGGAAGGCTCGCACTACGATCTGCCGATTGCGCTGGCCCTGCTGGCGGCGATGGGCGTGACCGATGCCGAGCAGCTGGCGGACTATGTCGCGGTGGGCGAGCTGGCGCTTGATGGCCGGATCATCTCGTCGCCCGGCGTTCTGCTGGCCGCGATCCACGCCAGCGGCCTCGACAAGGGCCTGATCTGCCCCGCCGCGCAAGGGACAGAGGCCAGTTGGGCCAGCGGCATCCCCATCCTGGCCGCGCCCGATCTGGTCTCGCTCCTCAACCACCTCAAGGGCACGCAAGTGTTGTCGCCGCCCGCGCCCGGCGAGGCCGATCCGCCCACGCGGGGGCCGGATCTGAAATCGGTGAAGGGCCAGGAAACCGCCAAACGCGCGCTCGAAATCGCTGCGGCAGGTGGACACAACTTGCTGATGATCGGGCCGCCCGGAGCGGGCAAATCGCTGCTGGCGTCGTGCCTGCCCGGCATCCTACCCGAACTTTCTGCCGCAGAAGCGCTGGAGGTGTCGATGGTCGCTTCCGTGGCGGGAACGCTGGAGGACGGGCGGATCAGCCGCAAACGGCCGTTCCGGTCCCCACACCACTCCGCGTCGATGGCCGCGTTGACCGGCGGTGGGCTGAAAGTGCGGCCCGGCGAAGTCAGCCTTGCCCATCTTGGCGTGCTCTTTCTGGATGAACTGCCCGAATTCCAGCGCCCAGTGCTCGATTCGCTGCGCCAGCCGCTGGAGACTGGCGAAGTCACAGTCGCGCGGGCCAATGCGCATGTCACCTTCCCGGCGCGGGTCCAGCTGATCGCCGCGATGAACCCCTGCCGCTGCGGGCACATGGGCGATCCGGCGCTGGGGTGTAGCCGTGCGCCGCGCTGTGGGGCCGATTATCAGAGCCGGGTTTCCGGGCCTTTGCTGGACCGTATCGACCTGCACGTCGATGTCGATCCGGTCAGTGCCGCCGACCTGTCGCTGCCGCCGCCCAGCGAAGGATCGGAACACGTCGCCGCCCGCGTCGCCCGCGCCCGCCTGATCCAGACCGCGCGGGCGGAAAGCACCGGCGCACGCACCAATGCCGAATTGAACGGCGATGGCCTTGAAGCGCACGCCACCCCGGACGAGGCGGGGCGCAAGCTGTTGTTACAAGCCGCCGACGCCATGCGCCTGTCTGCCCGAGGCTATACCCGGATGCTGCGCGTGGCGCGGACGATTGCCGATCTGGCGGGCGCGGAAACCGTGGGCCGCATTCATATCGCCGAAGCGCTCAGCTATCGCAGGCAACCGCCCCGAGCTTGAAAGAGGCCTTGAAGGGGTTTCGCGCAGAGACGCGGAGGAAGCAGAGAGCGCGGAGGTTTATCGCGGGCGGGCGAAGCCCAATAAAATCTCCGATGGACCTCAAACTATAGCCTGCGGCAGCAGCACGGCCCCTCTGCGTCTCTGCGTGATCTCTGCGCCTCTGCGCGAAACCATTCTACCGAGGCGCAGAAACGGGCGCAGTCGGAATCGCGCCCGGCGGCAATTGCTGCTTTTCGATCATCTCGGCAGCGTCATCCAGCGCCCGTGCTTCGCCGACGGTCACCCCGCCGGGACCGGACGCGTTGTCTGGCTTGCTGCACCCGCCCAGCAGGGCGAACGCGCACAATAAGCCTAAGGAGCGGCAGACCCGCCTGATCACATCTTCTTTTCGGCGTTATTGACAGCCTTTTCAGCGCCGTCGCCAGCGTCCTTGAAGTCTTGAGCCGCAGCGGCTGCGGCATTGCCGACGTCCATTGACGTGGCGTCGGTAGCAGCGGCGGTGGCGGCGGCAGCTCCATCATCGGGAGCAGCCATCGCACCCGCTTCTGCCGAGCTTACCGCCTCTTCCGCCGGCATTTCGACGTTTTCAGCACTGGCCTGCGCATTGGGATCATCGGACTTCCCGCAAGCGGAGAGCGCCAGCGCGGCGACCGAGGCAAATGCGAGCGTTGCAATTTTCTTCATGGATGGCCCTTGAATCAGAAGGTGGAAATCGGGTTGAACAGCGCATTCAAGCACCTTGCCGAAGTGTTTAACCAACGCCAGAGTGCATGACAACAGCCAATTCCCGCGACTTAACTCCACGTTCCCAGACCGATCTGGCCGCGCGGTCCACAGAGTCCTTGAACACATATAAAGAATTCTTTATATGATGTCTCCTGATGAGGATTGACCCCACTTTACGCGCGCTGGCAGACCCGACGCGCTTGCGCATCATGCGCTTGCTCAGTTCGATGGAACTGGCGGTCGGCGAGCTTGCGCAAGTGCTGGGGCAAAGCCAGCCGCGCGTATCGCGCCACGTCCGCATCCTGTGCGATGCCGGTCTGGCCGAGCGCCGCCGTGAGGGTAGCTGGGCGTTCCTGCGCATCGCCATTGGCGAGGGACTGGCCCCGCCACTGGGCGCCGCCGTCGCCCGTTTGCTCAATGCCGCCGAACTCGACGATGCGACTTTTGCCGCGCGCTGCGCCGAAGACCGCCGCCACCTTGCCGCGATCCGCGCCGGACGAGAGGTGCATGCCGAGGCCTATTTCGCCCGCCACGCTGGCGAGTGGGATCAACTCCGCGTGCTCCACAGCCCCGACGGCCCGGTTGAAGCGGCGCTGACCGAGGCATTAGGCGACCAAGTCGGCGCGCTGCTGGATGTCGGCACCGGGACTGGCCGGATTGCCGAACTGCTGGCGACTAAGGCGGATCACGTCACCGCGCTCGACAAAAGCCCGGAAATGCTGCGCATCGCCCGCGCGCGGCTTCAGCATTTACCGCCGGGGCAGGCCGATTTGGTGCAAGGCGATTTCACCGCGCTACCGTTTGACGCCGCCAGTTTCGACACCGTGGTGTTCCATCAGGTGCTGCATTACGCGCAAGCGCCCGAACGCGTTCTGGCCGAGGCGGCGCGCGTCGCCCGGCCCGGCGGGCGCATCGCGGTCGTCGATTTTGCTGCGCATGACCGTGAGGATTTGCGCAGCGCCCACGCGCACGCGCGGTTGGGCTTTTCGGACGAGCAGATGCTCGCGCTGCTCACCGACGCGGGCTTCTCTGCCGCGCCCGCTGTGGCTCTGCCGGGGCATGAATTGACCGTAAAAATATGGACCGGAACGCGCGCGACGAATGCCGCCAGCCGCGCGCCGGACGACCGAAAGATTATAACCGCATGACTGCTGCCCCAGAAGCCCCCTTGTTCGCGGGCCTGCCCGGCGACATTTCGGTGTCGTTCGAATTCTTCCCGCCCAAGACGGAGAAGATGGAAGAGCAGTTGTGGGATGCGGTGACGCAGCTTGCGCCGCTCGATCCCAGCTTTGTCTCGGTGACGTATGGCGCAGGCGGCACGACGCGCGAGCGCACCCATGCCACGGTCGAGCGGATCGTCCGCGAAACCGCGCTGGTGCCCGCCGCGCACCTGACCTGCGTTGCCGCCAGCAAGGACGAGATAGCCGAGATTGCCGCGCAGTACTGGCAGGCCGGCGTGCGCCATATCGTCGCCTTGCGCGGCGATCCGCCGCCAGCCGACGGCGGCAAGTTCGTCCCCCATCCGCAAGGCTACGCCAGCGCGGCGGAACTGGTCGCGGGGCTGAAAAGGCTCCACGATTTCGAGATTTCGGTCGCCGCCTATCCCGAAGTCCACCCCGAAGCGAGCAGCGCCGGGGCCGATCTTGACAACCTGAAGCGCAAGCTCGACGCCGGGGCGACCCGCGCGATCAGCCAGTTCTTTTTCTCGACCGACGCGTGGTTCCGCTTCCTCGACAAGGCGCTGGCCGCCGGAATTACCGCGCCGATCCTGCCGGGGATCATGCCCGTCACCAGCTTCGCCGCGATCCGCCGCATGTCGGCCAACACCGAAATCCCGGCGTGGATGGAGGCGATGTTTACCGGGCTGGACGACCGCCCCGGCCCACGCGCTCTGGTAGCCGCCACGGTAGCTGCGGACTTGTGTCAGCGGCTTTACCAAGGCGGCGCGCGCGATTTCCACTTTTATACCCTCAACCGGGCGGATCAGGCCTATGCCATCTGCCACATGCTCGGGCTGCGCGCCCCCCTCGCACGCACCAAGGAGATTGCCGCATGAGCGCGCGTGAAAAACTGTTCGCCGAGGCGGCCAAGCGCATCCTGATCACCGACGGCGCGTTCGGCACCGAGATCCAGAACTTCAAGCTGTCCGAAGCCGACTATGCCGGCTCGCTCGGCCTGACCAAGGACCAGAAGGGCAACAACGACATTCTTGCGCTGACCAAGCCGGAAGTGCCCGAATCTATCCACCGCGCCTATTTTGAGGCGGGGGCAGACATAGCCGAAACCAACACCTTTTCGGCCAACCGCATCAGTCAGGCTGACTATGCGGCGGAACATCTGGTGCGCGAGATCAATCTGGAATCCGCGCGGCTGGCCCGCCGGGTGGCCGATGAGTTCCAGCGCCGTGATGGACGCCCGCGGTTTGTCGCCGGAGCTATAGGGCCGACCAACAAGACCTTGTCGCTATCACCAGACGTCAACGATCCCGGCTTTCGCGAGATTGAATTCGACACCCTGACCGAAGTCTACAAGGAACAGGCGGTCGCGCTGATCGAGGGCGGGGTGGACTTTATCCTCGTCGAGACGGTTTTCGATACGCTCAACGCCAAGGCCGCGATAATGGCGGTGAAGCAGTTGGAACAGGATCTGGGCCGCGAGGTGCCGATCATGCTGTCGATGACGCTGACCGACCTTTCGGGCCGCAACCTGTCCGGCCACACGGTCGAGGCGTTCTGGCATGTCGTGCGCCACGCCAAGCCGGTGACCATCGGGCTGAACTGCTCGTTCGGGGCCACGCAATTGCGCCCGCATGTGAAATCTTTGTCGGAAATCGCCGACACCCTGATCATGGTCTATCCCAACGCGGGCCTGCCCAATGAACTGGGCGAGTATGACGAGATGCCCGACACCACCGCCGCGCTGGTGCGCGAATGGGCCGATCATGGTCAGGTCAATATCTTGGGCGGCTGCTGCGGCTCAACGCCCGCGCACATCGCGGCGATGGCCCAGGCGGTGGCAAGCTTGCCCGCGCGGCGGTTGCCAAAGCCCGCCGTGGTAACGCGGTTGGCCGGGCTGGAACCATTCGTGATGGCGGC
>JBDUBN010000340.1:0-3441 GCA_040004085.1 Novosphingobium sp. | reverse complement strand
CCGACGCGGAAGCCCTCGTCGTCCTCGTGATACAGTTCGACATCGGCACTCAGCGGCTGGCCCAGCCAGTGCAGCCGCGCGTTGTCGGTGCGCCATTGTTCGTTGGCGAGTGAATAGACGAGCGCCTTGTCGCCCGCGACCCAGACCAGCGCCGACAATGTGCCGGGGATTTCGTCGGGCAGCAGCTCACCCGTCGTCAGATCCTTGATCCGGGCGGTGAAGCGTTCGGACCCGTTGTCGTCAACCGCATAGGCCAACAATTGCCCTGATTTGCTGACCGACATCGCGCCCAGCCGGAAGAACTCCTTGCCCTCTGCCAGTTCGGTTTCGTCGAGGATCAGTTCGTCGGGGCCGCCTTTGACCGGCCGCCGCCACCACTTCTTGTACTCCGCGCCTTCCTCGAACTCGATCCAGTACAGCCAGTCGCCATCCTTCTGCGGCACCGAGGTATCCGCCTCCTTGATCCGCCCGCGCATCTCGGTGAACAGGGTATCGACCAGCGCCTTGTGCGGGGCCATCCGCTCGGCGAACCAGGCGTTTTCCGCCTTGAGGTGGCCCAAAATCTCGCCGTCCGTCACCTCGGGATAGCCCGGATCGCGCAGCCATGCGTATGCGTCGGACACGGTCAGGCCGTGGTGGGTGAAGGCGTGCGGCTTTTTAGCGGCGATAGGGGGGGTGTTAAGTGCCATGTGGGCGCTCTATGTTACACCCTTGGATACGGCAAGCGGACAGCGTTACGATGTTGATGAACACCCACGAAGCGCGCCTCGAAGCCCTGCGCAAGGAATTGGTCGCGCGCGATCTCGATGGCTTTGTCGTGCCGATTTCCGACGAGCATATGAGCGAGTATCTGGGTGCTTATGCCCAACGCCTGCAATGGCTCACCGGGTTCGGCGGATCGGCGGGCACGGCGGTGATCCTGCAGAACAGCGCGGCGATATTCGTTGACGGGCGCTATACCCTGCAAGTCCGCGATCAGGTGGACGGCCGGTTTTATGAGTACCTGAATGTGCCCGCGACCAGTCCAGCCAAGTGGCTTGGAGAACATGCGCCACAGGGCGCCAAGATCGGCTTCGATCCGTGGTTGCACAGCAAGCCATGGGCAACAGCAGCCGAAAAGGCCTTGGCGACGCGGCAGGCAGTGCTGGTTCCGGTTGAGGGCAATCCGATCGACGCGGTCTGGGCCGATCAGCCGCTGCCGTCGAACGCGCCCGCCATAGTCCACCCGCTCACCCATGCGGGCGAATCAAGCGAGGCCAAACGCGCCGCCGCGGCCGCCTGGCTGAGCGAGCAGAATCTTGACGCGGCGGTGATTTCAGCGCTCGATTCTATCGCCTGGCTGCTCAACATCCGGGGTAGTGATGTGGAGCGGACGCCGGTGGCGCTCAGCTTCGTGATTGCTCACGTCGATGGCACGGCAGAACTGTTCATTGCCGACGAAAAGGTCACACCGGAACTGCGCGCTCATCTCGGAAATTCGGTAATCGTGCGGCCCTGCGAAGGCTTTGTCGCGGCGCTGGCTGGCCTTTCGGGCAAGCGCGTCGCGGTCGATCCCGAACGCTCGGTCGCCGCCGTGTTCAGTGCGCTGGCGGGCGCGGAAGTGACTGAACTGCGCGACCCGACTGTGCTGCCAAAGGCGATCAAGAACCCTGCCGAACAGGCTGGACACCGCGCGGCTCAGGCGAGGGACGGCGCGGCGGTAACGCGGTTCCTGCACTGGCTGGCCAAGACCGCACCGCGAGGCGCTCTCACCGAAATCGACGCCGCCGAACATTTGCACCAGTGCCGCCGCGAATGCGGGGACTTGCGCGATCTGTCGTTCGACACGATTTCCGGCGCCGGTCCGAACGGGGCGATTGTCCATTACAGGGTGAGCGAGGAAACCAACCGCCCGCTAAATCCCGGTAGCGTGTATCTGGTCGATTCAGGCGGGCAATATCCCGACGGCACGACTGACATCACCCGCACCGTGTGGATCGCCGGAGGAGGCGAACCGTCAGCCGAGGTAAAAGACCGCTTCACCCGCGTGCTGAAGGGCCACATCGCGCTGGCCCGCGCGGTCTTCCCGGCGGGCACATTGGGCAGCCAGCTTGATACGCTCGCGCGCCAGCACTTGTGGGCCGCCGGGCTGGATTACGCACACGGCACGGGGCACGGCGTCGGCAGTTTTCTTGGCGTCCACGAAGGCCCGCAACGTATCGCGCGCGCGGGCGGCGGGCAGGCAGGAACCGAGCAGGAGTTGCTCGCCGGCATGTTCCTGTCGAACGAGCCGGGCTATTATAAAACCGGCGAATACGGCATCCGCATCGAAAATCTGGTTCTGGTCGAACCGCGCGACATTGCCGGCGCGGAGGGCGCGTACTTCGGCTTTGAAACGCTCACGCACGTGCCGATTGACCGTGCGCTGGTCGATCACAGCCTGCTGACGCGCGAGGACATTGCGTGGTGGAACGAGTATCATGCGCGGGTGCTGGAGATCATCGGCCCGCTGCTCGATGGCCCGGCGCTGGCCTGGCTGACGGAGCAATGCGCGCCCTTGTGATTTGAGGTTGTAAGTTTGAGTTTGTTCCGTTAATGTTCTTTTCGACTCAAGGCGGGGATGGACATGATGATCGGAACGAACGCTGTTCGTCGTGATGCGCGGGTATCATGCTGCGCAACATCACCGCAGCTCACTTGGGGAGTTCCGCGACAATTGGCGACAAAATATCCCGATGTTGGGATATTGCTGCGACATGTCACGCCTATAGCATGGTTGTGGAAGCCGCGTTGCGTACCAAAAATCCCCCTTCTGATCTGACGGTATGCGGCGCGGCTTCCTGCTGATTTTACCGAGCCATGCTGCAGGCTCTGGACCAAGGAACGAATATGAAAAAGGCCACCCTCGCGCTGTCCGTCGCTGCATTGGCCGCCGCCGCACTGGCGATTGCCGGGACCGCGATCTATGCAGAGGGTCCCAAGATGGCCGGGATGGCGCATCACATGATGATGGACCCGATGGGCGACAAGACCGTGACCCGCGTGGAAGCCGCCGCCAAGGCTGGCGACATGTTTGACAAGCTCGACGCGAACCACGACGGCAAGCTGGACAAGGCTGATCGCGAGGCCCGCGAGGCCGCACATTTTGACAAGATGGATGCCGATCATAACGGCTCGATTTCGCGCGATGAATTCATGGCCGCGCACCGGATGGGCGAAGTGCGGGAGGGCCAAATGCGGAACGGCGGGATGCGGCACCCCGGCGCAATGATGGCAATGTTCCACATGGCCGATACCAACAAGGACAATGCGCTGTCCAAAGATGAATTCACCGCCGCCGCGCTCAAGCGCTTCGACATGGCCGATGCAAATCACGACGGCAAGCTAACCCCTGACGAGCGCAAGGCCGCGAGGGCGAAAATGCGTGCCCGGATGGGCCAACGCAGGGGTGAAGGCAGACCC
>JBDUBN010000339.1:0-3443 GCA_040004085.1 Novosphingobium sp. | reverse complement strand
ATGAATCAGACATCACACCATTTGGGAATCCTGAATGTCGATCCCGCCTAGGTGATGTCACCCGTCCAGACCTTGTTCGGCGCATCCACGGTGAAGTTGCGAGCCAGCAAGTTCGGCGCGACCGGGAGATCATGCGCGCTGTTCGTGGTTGCTTTGAACCGGCGCTTGCCTCGGGCACGCAGGCCGCAGGCCTTCATCATTCTGCGCACGCGCTCCTTGCCTGCCCGGATGCCGCGTGCGGCGAGCTCGCGCCATATCCTCGGCCAACCATAGGCACCCTTCATCTCGGCGACGACCGCCTTGATGTGCACCGCCAGCGCCGTGTCGCTGAGCCGGCCCCGTATTGGAAGATTGGGTGGCTGGTTCGGGCCAACCTCTGCGGCTTGCCGCAATCGGTGCTGATGGTATCCGCTGGCGCTGACCTGCAGGACACGGCACTGGACCACGATCGGTCAGATGCCACGATGTCGCTCGACAAAGGCATACCTCACCGCGACTCCCTCGCGAAGTATACCGCCGCTTTTTTTAGGATGTCGCGCTCCATCCGCACCCGCGACAACTCGGCCTTAAGACGCGCAATCTCCATCTGCTCGGTGGTCAGCGTCTTGCCTCGGACATCACGAAGCCGACCGCCAGCTTCCGCCTTCACCCAGTTATCCAGCGATTGCGCCTACACGCCCAACGTCCGGGCCGCTGACGATACCCTCTCACCGCCCCGCACCAGCCTCACGGCTTCCTGCTTGAACTCAAGCGTATAACGCGCCCTTACTCCGTCCTTCATCCTTGATACCCCTTCGCTGATCGGTTCCTATCAGCCAAGGGAGACGTCAGGCAGGGACAAGCTCAATCGCCTTACTCACTCGGGAATTTAACCCGACAGCCCAGCGGCGGGGTCAACCACAACGCGGCAAATCGCCGCAATGCAGATCCTGAACCATCTTGCCTTTGCGCTCTGATAGGTTGATCCTCGCAAGTTCCGGCGGATCATCAGCGGTGCAAGTGATGAGCGAACAGGAGGAGAGCAAGATGGGTGGAACCGGTCACGGCATCAGAGCCGTCGCACTAGTCGGACCAACGGGCACGGGTAAAACCAGTCTCGCGGAGGCCATGTTGTTCGCCGCCGGTGCCATTGTCCGGCTGGGTGCCGTCGACGCTGGCAGCAGCGTGGGCGATGCAAGTCCCGAGGCGCGGGCGCGCGGCAGTTCGACCGAGCTCAACCTCATGCGTTTCGACTGGGCTGGTGATGGCTATATCTTGATCGATTCCCCCGGTTTTGCTGGATTTACTGAGGATGCGGAAAGGGCTGTAGCGGTGGCCGATCTCGCGGTGGTAGTGATCGACCCCGATCCAGCCCGAGCACCGCTGGTCGAGCCGACTTTGCGAAAACTGGAAGCGATGGGCTTGCCGCATGCGCTATTCGTCAACAAGATTGATCAGGCGCAAGGCAGCATCGAAGATCTGCTGACCACCCTCCAGCCCATGAGCTCGGCGACCCTGGTTGCGCGGCAGATCCCGATCAGGGCCGGTGAGCGAGTCGCCGGTTTTGTCGATCTCGCGCTAGAGCGTGCCTATCATTACCAGCCCGGCCAGCATTCGCAGCATGTGCCGCTGGCGGCCTATTTGCGCGAGGATGAGGGCGCGGCGCGCTTTCACATGCTCGAACAACTGGCCGATCACGACGATGCGCTGCTCGAACAGTTGTTGAGCGACGAGACGCCCAGCCTCGACACCATATTTGGTGATCTTGCCCGCGAAACAGCGGCGGGTCTGGTCGTGCCGGTTCTGTTCGGTTCCGCGCTCAACGGCTTTGGTATCCGCCGTCTGCTCAAGATGCTGCGCCACGATACACCGGTCGCTGCGCGAACTGCAGAGCGTCTGGGCGTGGAGGGTGCCGCGGCCCATGTGGTGAAGGTTTCGCATGGCAGCTCCGTTGGTCGGCTGGCGCTCGCGCGCGTGTTCGGAGATCCGCTGGCCGAAGGTGCGGAACTCGTCATGGGGGAGGGCAAGCGAGTGCGCACGGGAACGCTATTCGCGCTTCAGGGCGCTGCCACCGCCAAGATCGCGAGAGCCGGGCCGGGCGACATTGTCGGCATTGCCAAAGTCGAAGACGTGCAAACTGGGGATTGCTTGGGAGCAGACGGACGAAGTCCTCAGGCTGGGTCGTTGATCGCACCACCCGTGGCCACTTGCAGTTTGGCAATTGTCGTCAAGGACCAGAAAGATGAAGTCCGCCTGTCTACAGCCCTCAACCGATTGGCCGAAGAAGATCCGGGCCTGCGATGGGAGCCAGACCCGGCTACGCACGCGACGCTATTGCGGGGCTGCAACGATGATCATCTGGCTGTGGCGCTCAAGCGTTTGCAACGGCGCTATGGCGTGGCGGTGTCGGTGCGGCAACCCGGCGTCGCTTACAAGGAGACAGTTCGCCGAAAAGTGGAGCAGCATGGTCGGCACAAGAAGCAATCTGGGGGGCATGGTCAGTTCGGTGACGTCATTATCGAGCTCCGCCCGCTTGAGCGTGGTGGAGGATTTCAATTCGAGGACCGGATCACCGGCGGAGCGATTCCCCGGCAGTGGATCCCGGCGGTTGAGCAGGGCGTGCGCGACGCGATGACAAGCGGACACTTTGGCTTCGCGGTGGTGGATGTTGCGGTTGCGCTGGTCGGCGGCTCCTTTCACAGCGTCGACAGTTCAGAGATAGCCTTTCGCACTGCGGGCCGCATGGCGATGGTCGAAGCCTTGGCGGCGGCCACGCCCTACCTGCTGGAACCGATCGCCCGGGTAAATATCCATACCCCCGCTAGCGCCGTGTCGCGCATCACGTCGGCGGTGGCCAGTCGGCGCGGCCAGATGGTTGGCATAGTCCCGCGTGAGGGCTGGTCGCGCTGGGACATGATCGAACTGCTGCTGCCAGAGGCGGAACTGCACGGCCTCGAAGCGGAACTTCGCTCGCTCAGCCAAGGCTTGGCCCATTATGAACAACGTTTTGACCATCTCGCCGAGGTGGCCGCCAAACGCGCGGACGAGATCGCCCAGCGACAGCACGAACCAGCTTGACGGTAGCTTGGCAACGAATGCGAGCATGATGCCGAATGACGGAGATGAGAATTCAACAATTCAAGAATGTCCACGAGTGTGTTGGGACAATTGCGAAGGAGGATGCTGTGCAAGACAATGTCTACAAGCTCACCGAAATTGTCGGCACGTCACACAAAGGCACCGAAGATGCGATCCAGACCGCACTTTCCCGTGTCGGGAAATCGATTCGCAATGTGCGATGGTTTGAAGTCATAGCAACACGCGGGATCGTCGAACCGGACGGCCGGATCCAGTATCAGGTGACGCTTAAGGTCGGTTTCACGTTGGACGGCTAAGCCGCATTGACTACCTTATACCAACGTGCGGAGAAGCTGACTCACGTCGGGGATTCCCAAACTGCTGAA
>JBDUBN010000047.1:0-11634 GCA_040004085.1 Novosphingobium sp. | reverse complement strand
TTCGCCGACGCATGGTCAGGCGAGTTCAGCTTCTCCGGCGGCAACCTGACCATCAGCCCCACCCCGGCAATGACCGTGATCGACATCGACGGCACCCTGCCCCCGCCCGCCCTCGCGCTCGCCGCCGCCCGTGCCATCGGCATGGTCGTAGGCCGGTTCGATCTGGGCGGCAGTCTCGGCATCGACTTCCCCACCCTGCCCGACAAGGCCGACCGCCGCGCCACCGACGAGGCACTGGCCGCCGCACTCACTGGCTGGCCGCACGAACGCACCGCGATGAACGGCTTCGGCTTCGTCCAGCTCGTCTCGCGGCTTGAGCGGCCGTCGCTCGTCTCCCGCCTTGCCTTCAACCGCCCCGCCGCCGCCGCACGCCTGCTACTGCGCCGGGCAGAGGGCGTGGAACAGCCGGGCGAACTGCTGCTCACCGCGCACCCCCTTGTACGCGCCGCGATCACCCCCACGTGGGAGCAAGACCTCGCGCGACGCAGCGGTCGGCGGCTGCAATGGCGGCTCAATCCCGTCCTTGCTCTGGACGGCGGGTTCGCTCAGGCAGTGACCACATGACCCAGCCTAACCCCGAGCTTAACCCCGAGCTTAACCCATGACCACGACCCGCAAATGCCCGATCTGCCGCAAGCCGCGCGTACCCGAACACGCGCCGTTCTGCTCCTCCCGCTGCCGTGATCGCGATCTAGTGAACTGGCTGGCCGACGGCTATGCGCTGCCAGGGCAAGCCATTGATCCGGTGCCAGACAGTCAAGACGACGAAGAGCAATAATTCCCGCTTGCCAACGTGCCGAGCCTTCGCCATAGGCGCGGCTCCAACCGCCGGACGGTGCTTCGACTAACCTCGATAAACCCCTCCGCCGCAGCGTTGCCCGGGTAGCTCAGTTGGTAGAGCACATGACTGAAAATCATGGTGTCGGCGGTTCGATTCCGTCCCCGGGCACCATTTGCCTATATCCCAATACGTCTGAACGCTTGTATTTCATGGCTCAAAGCGTCGTCTGGCAGGGCTGGAAACGGATTTAGCCAACCCAATTGACTCCCAAACCGATGCCCGCGAACCTGCGCCCATGTGCAACCGTTACCAACCGGGCGAGCGCCAGAACATAACGCGGCTTTTCAGGGCGAGGGAAATGCGCCCGATCAACACCGGGCCTGATACTGTTCACCCCAAAGAGCCGGGGCTGGTTATCCGCTTGCAGGATGGCGAGCCGGTGCTGGAGCAAATGACCTGGGGCTTCCCGGTCGTGCTAAAGGGCAAGCAAGGCCAGCCGCTCAAGCCCAAACCGGTGAACAATGCCCGCTTTGACAGGCTGGGCGCGTTTTGGCGGCGATGGGCGGCCGACACGCACTATCGCTGCCTTATACCCGCCGCACGCTATGCCGAGGCCGTGGGCGAGCCGGGGCGCATGACGGAAACTTGGATTTCAGTGAAGGGCAAGCCGGTTTTTGCATGGGCGGGCCTTTGGCGTCCGTCCGATGCATGGGGAGATTGTTATACTGGCGTTATGACAGACAACGCGCCGGAACTCGCCCATGTGCACGATCGATCCCCCGTCATTCTCGAGCCGCACCAGTGGACCACATGGCTTACTGCGCCGCTGCCAAGCCTCTATCAGTTCGACCGTCCGTTTCCAGCCGAACGAACGGAGGTGAACGCGACGACCAAACTGTGGGCGCGTAAATAGCGCCCACGTAATAGGCATTGCCACCTATTGCCGAGGGAAGCCGACCTCAATCACATTTCCGTATTCTGCCGAGGTAAAACTTCGGGGAAGCAGCGGAATGAACGGGTCTTGCATGCTGAAGCCGACAGGGTCGACGCGGCGCTATCGGCTGAGCACTATTCTGACATGCCTCGCCATGGTGGCGATTGCGGTCTCCAGCGGCGTTGCTGCGGTTGCGGGCACTGCGCCGGTTCCGGTCGCCTCGCTGGCCGCTTTCCTGCGCCCCGCAGCGATCCCCTCGCCTGCTGACAATCCGGCAACTGCTGACAAAATTCGCCTCGGCAAAATGCTGTTCTTCGATCCACGCCTGTCGGGCTCGGGAGCGATTTCCTGCGCCTCGTGTCACAATCCGTCGCTGGGCTGGCAGGATGGCCTTGCCACCGGCATTGGCCACCACGGCACCGTACTGGGGCGGCATACGCCGACCATTCTCAACACCGCTTGGGCCGAACCCTTGTTCTGGGACGGGCGGGCCGATACTCTGGAGCAACAGGCCCTCGGACCGATGCTTGCCGCCGGGGAGATGGCTGGCACCAGCGATAAACTGGTCGCAACGCTGTCTGCGATCCCCGAATACCGTGACGGTTTTGAGTGCATCTTTCCCGGTCAGCCAATCAGCGCGGAGGCCGTTGCCAAACTGATCGCCGTGTTTGAACGGACGGTCGTTTCGGGCACCGCGCCATTTGACCGCTGGGCCAAGGGTGACACCAAGGCAGTCTCCGACGCCGCAAAGCGCGGCTTTGCCCTGTTCACCACCAAAGCCAACTGCGCGTCATGCCACTCTGGCTGGCGTTTCACGGACGACGGGTTCCACGACATCGGCTTGCCGGGCGACGACCCCGGCCGGGCAAAGTTCATGCCCGATATCACCGTGCTGGAACATGCGTTCAAGACGCCGACACTGCGCAACATCGCCGAACGCGGACCCTATATGCACGACGGATCGCTGAAAACGTTGGAAGCGGTGGTCGATCATTACGATCACGCTTTCGTCCAGCGGCGTTCGCTGTCGACCGACGTCAGGCAGCTCAAACTATCGGCTCAGGAAAAGGCCGATCTGGTCGTGTTCATGAAAACCCTGACCAGTACGGATGATCCCGTCGAATATCCGGCACTGCCGCGTTGAAGGAATTTGGCCATGAAATTCAAGACAATCTGCACGTGCGGTGCACTGTTCCCGATCATTGTTTCCAGCGTGGCCTGGGCCGCCGGGATCGTGACTGTGGACCAACGCGGGCTGGCGTTCAGCGTCGCCACGCTTAGCGTCAACAAGGGCGATGTGGTGACATTCAACAACAATGATTCAACCTCGCACAACATCATCGTGACAGGCCAAGGCGTGCGGCTGAACAGCGGGTTGCAGGCGCCCGGAGTTGCGTTCAAAGCGCCATTTTTCAAGGCAGGCATTTATGAGGTTATTTGCGGGATTCATCCAAGGATGAAGGTCGCGGTCACCGTGAGATAGCCCGGTGACAGGTATGACCCCGCCCTCGCATTCAGACGAGATCCGGCGCTATCCGCGGATATTGCGGATGATCCATTGGGGTTTCGCGCTGCTGGTTTCCTGCCAGTTTGCGCTGATCCTGGTCCTGCACAGCCTGAAATCACTGGAGTTCGGCAAAGTGGTGCTCGATCTGCATCGGCAATGCGGCGTCGCGGTGCTGTCGCTGATCGTGCTTCGGGTCTGCCTGATTCCATTTGTTCGCAAACCGCGTTCCGACACCCGGCTGCCGGGGTGGCAGCGGGTTATCGCCGGTCTGGTCCATGGCGGCGTTTTTCTAGGGCTGGCCGGGCAATGTTTGCTGGGAATGCTGACCGCGTGGTCGCGGGGCGACAGCGTTACGTTCTTTCATCTCTTTACGCTTCCGGCCGTGGTGCACCCGACCAATGAACAAGGCGTGATCAACGAGGAGTGGCATCGCTGGCTGGCCTATGGCTTGTTGGCGCTGATCGCCCTGCATGTCGGTGCAGTCATGTTCAACCGGGTATTCCGCAAGGTTTCGGTGATTGAACGGATGCTGGCCGCTCCGTCTGCCGGCCGGATGGTCAACCGCGTGCCGTTGCTGCTGCAGCTCGGCCTGTGTGGAGCCATTATCCTGACACTGACGTTGGGCGCGGGCGGATATGGCGCGCACAAGTATTCGGAGTTCAACCGGCTGCGCAGCGCTTTCGACGATGGACCGGCGGCGGCGCTGGACACGCTGCGTTCGGCGCAGCTCACCATCCATTCACCGGGAGGGGTTTCCAGCCCCGGCGACGCCCGCAATCTTGCCGACAGCATCGCTGCGGTGTTGCCCGGACTGACCGATCAGACAGCGCACGGAGATGCCGGAAAGGCGGCGGATAGCCTTCGGATGATGGCAGACGGCGCCGAGTCCTCTCAGGCGCTTGCGGCAGCCGCAACATCGCTCGACAGCGCCGTGGATACGCTTGCCATGGCACTGTTCCAGCAGCGATTGGATCTGACCGAAATGGCGTCGCAAGGCCACGACATGATCGTCATTGCGCTGGCGCCAACGGTGCTGGTCTGTGCCCTTATCGTCTTTCTGCTCGGGCGCTCGATCCTGCTGGCGCTGGCGCTGGCGCGGCGGATGGTCGTTCAGGTCGGCGCCGGACAAACCGATGCGGAGCCAACGATCATCGGCAACGGCGAATTCGCCGGTCTGATGCGCGACATCGGTGCCATGCGCCTGAACGTGCAAACGCGCGAACGCGACCAACATGACCGGGAAGCCGCGACCGCCCGAATGCTTTCCGAAGAGCAGGCGCTCATCGTCTCCGGCATTGGCGGCGGACTGGCCGCCTTGGCCGCCGGTGACCTCACGTTTCGGCTGAACCGGCCATTCGCCAATGGCAGCGATCAGATACGCCGCGACTTCAATGACGCCATCAGCGAATTGGAGGCGATGATGCGCACGATCCTGCGGACATCGCAAACTATCACTGCCGGTGCCGACGATGTCGTTTCGGCAGCAGGCGATCTCGCGGTGCGTTCGGAACGGCAATCGCACGGCCTGAAGCTTACCGCATCGGGCATTGCCGGGATGGCGGCGGAACTGAATACATCATCGGCTGGCGCGGCCAACGCGGTCGCCAGCGTGAGTTCGGCGCGTGTCGTTGCCGACAACTCCTGTCTGGTCGTGGCGCAAACCATCGATGCCATGGGCAACATCGAAAAGTCATCGCGCCGCATCATTGAAGTGATTTCGACAATGGACGACATTGCCTTTCAAACGAACATGCTGGCGCTCAACGCCACGATAGAAGCAGCCCGGGCCGGCTCAGCAGGGCATGGCTTCGCCGTCGTTGCGCAAGAAGTCCGCGCCCTTGCGAACCGCGCCGGATTGGCGGCAAGCGAAGTGAGGTCGCTCATCGCCGCGTCAGAAGCCCATGTCGGCGATGGCGCGGCCTTGATGCACAAGACCGACGCGGCTTTGCAGCAAATCATCGGGGAAGTGGGCACCGTCGACGATTTGGTGAGCGAATTTGCCAGCGTCGTTTCGTTGCAGGCGCGGGAAGTCGAGCGGATCAATGCTATCATCTCGGACGTCGATGCCACGGTGCAGGAAAATGCCATGATCGCGGCGCAAACCACGACCTCATTCAAACGGATCTGCACGAGCTTCAGCGAACTGGACGAACTGATCCGCCACTTCCGGGTTGCCCCGCTCGCTGAACAGAAGTGGGAAAACCAAAGGTCGTCGGCGGCTTGAATTGGGGTCGAATCGTTGGACCGTCGTCATTTAATGACTTCGTCATTGCGAGCGAAACGCGGCAATCCAGAGACTCAGTGCTCGTCGCCCGTGGATTGCTTCGGCTTTTGGCCTCGCAATGACGAAGCATGTCTAGGGTCAGGACCTATTAACCGCACCTTCGAGGCGTCGGCGAACAGAACAATCAGCCGATGTTGCAGCAGGCCAGCGTGGCAGCGGCCAGCTCGTCAAGTGCCAGTTCCTTTTCCACCGCGCCTGCGGCCACCGCTGCGGCGGGTGCCTCACTGACTGTTGCCGTCGAACGATCCTGAGCGAACGTCCGGCACCCGGCATCGCGCATCAGTTTCAGACCCTTGGCACCATCTTCGCCCATGCCGGTCAATATCGCACCAACTGCAGGTACACCGGCCCGGGCAATCGTGCCGAACAGCAGCGTTGCCGAAGGCCGCGCGCCTTCAACGGGGTCGCGAGCGACAAGCCTGATCCGGGGCGGCGCGCCGGGCTCAAGCACCGCGTGTTGCAGCGGATCGTAGGCGATGTGGATCGTTCCCGGAGTAAGCGCTGCACCATCTTTGGCGGCCTTCACATTGCACTTCAGCTCTTTGTCGAGCCGCACGATGAAAGTTTCGACCATAGCGGGCTCGGCCTGGAGTACGATGACTGTGGGCGGACACTGCGCAGGAAAGCCGGACAGCAACGTGGGCAATGCATCGATGCCGCCCATCGAGGCGCTGAAGGCCGCGATGTGACCATTCCACGCAAAGTTCACCTCACCAGCGGCTATCTCATTTCGCTTCGACCGGTCCCGAATATTGCAGTTGGCGGCCGCAAGCACGATTTTGCCGAGCTTGCTCACTGTCTTGCTGAACTGCTCGGGCGTTGCCCTGAGCGGTTTGGGAAAGCATTCGACCGCGCCCAGCTCGTAAGCGCGCAGCGATGTCTCGGCACCGCTCTGGGTAAGGCTGGACAGCATGACCACGGGCATCGGAGCGCTCGTCATGATTTCTTCGAGGAACTCGATGCCGCTCATCCCGGGCATCTCGACATCGAGAGTCAGGACGTTGGGATTCAGTTCCGCGATCCGCTTTCGCGCTTCGTCGGCGCTGGCGGCGGTGCCGATCACCCGGACATTTTTTGACTGCTCGAGAATATCGCAAAACAGCGCGCGCATGGCGGCGGAGTCATCGATCACCAGGACTCTTGCTTCGTGCATTCAAAAGCTCCTTCGGGCGCGCACGCGATCAGAGGGCGCGTGCTATCGCGTCAGGTTAATGACCGAAAAATTCCGCAAATTTGCCCACCCTGCCCTTGGGTGAACTTACCTAGCTCCGCTTAACGGCATGTTTGAAACGGATGGTTACCAAATGGAGGCTGACACAAACGTGCGGTATTCCGCTGGCGATCAACGCCGGTTGAGCACCGCACCAAGGTCTGGCCAAACTCGGTCAAGGCAAGGGGTTGTTATGGTGAACTGGTTCATAAAAGTAGCCCCGATCCGGACCAAGTTCAGGGTGCTCATACTGGTGCAGATGCTATTTTCGGCCATCGCCATAGGCGTGACCTGCATGGCGCTGTTTGAAAGTGATCCCAATGCAACATTGGTGCTTTCGGTTGCCGGACTCCTGGCAGTGGCAGGTCTCGTAAACCTTCACCTCGCCTGTGAAGCGATTGCGGCCCCGCTGGTCGAGACCACAAACAGAATGGAAAATCTGGCGGCAAGTGATCTCGACAGCCTGATTAGCTACACCGATCACAGCGACTGTGTTGGCCGGATTACCAGGTCAATGGCGACGTTTCGCGACAACGCGATCGAAATGCGGCGGATCAGGGAATCTCAGGATATGGTCGTCGGCTTGCTGATGACCGGCCTCAAGAAGCTTGCTGCGAAAGAGCTTGAATTCCGTATCACAGAAGACGTTCCAGAGGCCTGTGTTCAGCTGTGTCAGGATTTCAACGACGCACTCGCCTCGCTTGCAGACACCATAAATTCAGTTCGGGTTGGCGCCATCCGGGTGCTCGGCGCGGCGACCGAGATCCGCTCGGCGTCCGACGATCTTGCCATGCGCAACGAGCAGCAAGTCGCACGACTTCAGGAAACCGCAGCGGCCATGAACCTGGTGACCGGCAATGTGCAGGCAACCGCCGGCAGCGCCGCCGAAGTGCAACGATCAATCGCTGAAGCCCATGGCGAGGCGACGAATGGCGGAACCGTGGTGCAACTCGCCATCGTGGCCATGGGCGGCATCGAGAAATCGTCGCAGGAAATTACGCAGATCATAAACCTCATTGATGGCATCGCGTTTCAAACCAACTTGCTGGCGCTGAACGCCGGGGTTGAAGCGGCGCGAGCTGGTGATGCGGGCAAGGGATTTGCCGTCGTTGCCAACGAAGTGCGTGCGCTAGCCCAGCGCTCAGCCGATGCGGCCAAGGACATCAAAAAGCTGATTACCGCCAGTTCCGAACAGATCTCGAATGGTGTCACTCTGGTCGGCGAGACAGGCAGCCTGCTCGAAAAAATTGTGACCAGTGTCGGTGAAGTCAGCGTGCTGGTTACCCGAATTGCCCAGTCAGCGGAAAGTCAGTCGGTCAACCTGCAACAGATCAACGCGTCCGTGGGCGAGATGGATCGGATGACGCAGCAGAATGCGGCCATGGTCGAACAGTCCACCGCAGCGGCGCGCAGTCTTGCGGAAGAAGCGGAGGAGTTGACCGGCCTTGTCGCTCATTTCCGGACCGGAATGGAGACCAATTCCGGCGCGATCCGAAATCCTGCTTCGCCACCGCAACGCAGAAAGCCTGCCGTGTCACTCATGCGAGGAAATCTGGCGCTCAAACCCGTCGAGAGCGACGACTGGACCGAATTCTGAAGTCGCAACGGAGGGTTGGAGCGAGATATGATCAAACTTCCCGCCTGTTGCGACCGGCCCGCAGCGATAGCGCTATTGCCTGAATTCGTCGCGGCAATGAATGGCGCCACCATTGAAATAGATGCCAGCGCGGTGACACGGCTTGGACAGGCGTTCTTGCAAATTCTGGTCGGCGCACGGCAAACCGGCAAGGGCGAAATACTGAACGCCTCTCCGGCCCTTATCGAAACTGCCAGACTGACCGGCCTTGAACACGTGCTGTTCGACAGGCCCGCCAAATGACCAACGACGAAATACTGGCCATTTTTTTCATCGAGTGTGAGGAATCACTGGCGACGGTGGAAGTTGGTCTGGGTGCCTGCGCAACTGAGTCGCAGGACAGCGATACCGTCAACGCGATTTTCAGGGCGGTGCATTCGATCAAGGGCGGAGCCGGGGCTTTTGGCTTTTTCCCTTTGCAGGAATTCGCCCATAGCGTGGAAGCGCTGCTCTCTGATGTGCGGGACGATGCCGTGCCAGTCACGACCGCGCTCATCGAATTGTTGCTGCGATCGCTCGATACGCTGAGCGACCACGTGACCGCCGCGCGTGACGGAGGCGATGCCCCGGAAGACGCGTCACTGCTCGCGGCATTGGTTGCTGCTCTCGCTGGCTCTGTGGATGACAGATCGGTGCAGTCTGCCTCCGAAACAGCCTGTGCGGAACCAGAAGCTGGCCCCGCCGATAGCTGGGACAGTTTCGATCTCGATTCTCTGCTTGATGACATAACCGGAGCGATTGCACCCGCCAGCGAAGTTGCGGCGCAGGACTGGCAGTTGATGATCCGTCCGCACGCGGGCGCGATGGGCAATGGTGGCGAACCCATGCTGCTGCTGCGCGAATTGGCGGAATTGGGGGGCATTTGTACCCATTGCGATCTGTCCCAACTTCCGCCGCTGGACAGGCTGGACCCGGCGCAGGGGTATCTCGGCTGGACTTTCACATTTCCTACCGAAGTTGCAGCAGATACGCTGCACGGGATCTTCGACTTCCTTGGCGATGATTGCGCCGTGGCCAGTGGTGCTGATGCCGTAATGCCGCCGGTCCGCATCGGACAGCCCGCGCCAACTACGCTTGCAGCCACCGCCGCAGAACATGCGCCTTCTGCGCCGGAGAAAAAAGCGGGCGCATCGGCGGCACCCGATCAGTCGATCCGGATCGACCTCAGCAAACTGGATGGGCTGATCGATTCCGTGGGTGAACTCATCATAGCCCAGGCGATGCTGGCTCAGCGATGCACCGACGCCGGGATCGGAGCGAACGAGGATCTGGCAAAGCTGGAAGGCCTGACGCGCGACATTCAGGAAGGGGCGATGGCGCTCCGTGCACAGCCGATTGGCACCGTCTTCAGCCGGGTTCCGCGAATCCTGCGCGAGCTTACCCAATCGACGGGCAAGCGCGTGGAACTAATCGTTTCCGGCGAGGCCACAGAACTCGACAAGATGGTGATCGAACGCTTGGGAGAGCCGCTCACCCACCTGATCCGAAATGCCATCGACCATGGCATCGAGAGCGCCGACGAGCGTTTGGCTGCTGGCAAGTCCGCCGAGGGTACGCTCACACTCAGCGCCGAACACCGGTCCAGTCGCATAGTCATCCGTCTGGCAGACAACGGGCGCGGCATCGACAGGGCGCGGGTGCGGTCCAAGGCCATAGAGAAGGGCCTGATCTCAGCCGAAGCGCAGCTTTCCAACGAAGAGATAGATAATCTGATATTCGCACCTGGTTTTTCCACGGCGCAAGTTGTCTCGAACATCTCGGGCCGCGGAGTCGGCATGGATGTCGTGCGTCAGAACGTGAAGGAACTTGGCGGGCGCATTGCCATCGAATCGGTAGAGGGCAGTGGCACCAGTTTCACGATAACCTTGCCACTGACGCTGGCGATTTCTGACGGCATGATCGTTGATGTCGGTGATCAGACGCTGATCGTGCCGCTCGCCAATGTTGTTGAGAGCCTGCGACCCGAACCGCACGAAGTGATTGGTCTGGGCACCAGTCAGGAAATGCTCAACGTGCGCGGTCGTTTCATTCCTATCCTGCCGGTCGGTCTGGCAATCGACGCACCGAGCGATGTGGTTTCCGCTGATCGCGGTGTCCTGATTGTCATCGAAACCGAAGCCTCAGGACAGGTCGCGCTGCTCGTCGATGCGATCCGTGATCAGCGCCAGTTCGTCATCAAAAGCCTGAAAGCACAATACGGTTCGGTCGAAGGCATCGCGGGAGCCACTATTCTGGGCGACGGCAGGATCGCGCTGATCCTCAATGTTGATGGCCTTGTCGCAAGTGCGCTCAAGGGCGCGCGCGCGTTCAGGCAGTCTCTCAGGACTGCGGCATGAGTGTAGATGCCGCCTTTGCGGAACAGGTGCGCGGCGTAAGTCCGGGCGTCTATGCCGCTGATGATTTTCGGGCGATTGCCAACATGGTTTACACCGAAACGGGGATCGTACTGTCATCCGGCAAAGTCATGCTCGTATTTTCCCGCTTGGCATCGCTGGTGCGCAGCAGTGGGCAGAGCACTTTCGCTGCCTATGCAAAGCTTATCGAAAACGACCTCGACGAACGCCGCCGCGCGATCAGCGCGTTGACCACCAACCACACCTTCTTTTACCGGGAAGCGCATCACTTTCAGCATTTTGCGCAAGAAGTCCGCCCCGCAATGCTGAGGAAACTTCAGGCCGGAGGGGCGATCAGGATCTGGTCGGCCGGTTGCTCCAGCGGTGAGGAGACATGGTCACTGGTCATAACCTTGCTGGGTGAAGACCGGACCGAAGGCAAGCAAGTCTCGACAACCAACGTCCGGGTGCTGGCCAGCGACATCGCCGATCAGGCTCTGCTTGATGCTAACGAAGCACAATATCACTCGGCCGATTTCACGCACGTGCCACAAGTCCTCCGCCGCAACTGGATCAACGAAAACGAAGATAAGGTGACTATTGCCGAGGAAGCGCACCGCATCACCCGTTTTCGCAAACTCAATTTGCAAGGCGATTGGCCAATGTCAGGCCAGTTCGATGTGATCTTTTGCCGCAACGTCATGATTTATTTTGACCAACCGGCCCGGGCTAAGTTGATCGAACGATTTGCCGAACACCTGGTCTGCGGTGGCCACCTCTACATTGGCCACAGCGAACAGGCAGCCGGGCCAGCCGCCGCACTGTTCGAGGCCGTCGGACCCACCATCTATCGCAGGAACGCCCGATGACCACTCGTGTCGTGATAATCGACGACTCACCGACCATGCGGGCGATCCTGATGTCGCGGCTTGCGGCTGCTCCCGATATT
>JBDUBN010000338.1:0-3445 GCA_040004085.1 Novosphingobium sp. | reverse complement strand
TGAAGGGCATCATGCCGATGCACTGTTCGGCAAATGTCGGCGCCGATGGCAAGACTGCGGTGTTCTTCGGCCTCTCGGGCACCGGCAAGACCACGCTATCCGCAGATGCATCGCGGACGCTGATTGGCGATGACGAGCATGGCTGGTCCGACACTGCCGTGTTCAACTTTGAAGGCGGCTGCTACGCCAAGATGATCCGTCTGTCGGCAGAGGCAGAGCCGGAAATCTTCGCCACTACCAAGCGTTTCGGCACCATTCTTGAAAACGTCGTGATGGATCAAGAAACCCGCGAACTGGACTTCGACGATGCGACTTTGGCTGAAAACAGCCGCGGCTCGTACCCGATCGAATTCATCCCCAATGCCTCGAAGGACAACCTCGGTCCGGTCCCGGCGAACATCATCTTCCTCACCGCTGACGCCTATGGCGTGCTGCCTCCGATCGCACGGTTGACGCCAGATCAGGCGATGTATCACTTCCTTTCGGGCTACACCGCGCGCGTTGCCGGCACCGAAATCGGCGTGACCGAGCCGGAAGCGACCTTCTCAACCTGCTTCGGCGCACCGTTCATGCCGCGTCATCCGGCAATCTATGGCAACCTGCTGAAGGAACGCATTGCCAAGGGCAACGTCACCTGCTGGCTTGTCAACACTGGCTGGTCGGGCGGCAAGGCCACGATGCCCGGCATCAACCGCATGCCAATCAAGGCGACCCGTGCGCTGCTTAACGCCGCGCTCGATGGCAGCCTGAACAGCGCCGAGTTCAAGCGCGATCCGAACTTTGGCTTTGAAGTGCCAGTGGCGGTTGCCGGAGTTGACAGCAAGCTGCTCGATCCGCGCGGTGCATGGGTGGATGGCGCTGACTACGACAAGACTGCGCAGGAACTGGTCGGCAAGTTCATTGCCAACTTCGCCCAGTTCGAAGCGCACGTCGACGAAGGCGTCCGTCAGTCCGCTCCGAAAGTTGCGGTCGCCGCCTGATCAATTCGTCCCGGCTGGGCCGGGTTAAGAGCAAAATGGCCGCACTACCAAAGGGTGGTGCGGCCTTTTTTATGCGCGTTTGCGAGCCAGTTCAGTCCGTCATGGTGGCCGGAACCTTGCCGCCATTCTTCGCCAATTCGCGCATCGTCGCCTTGTGCAGCCAGATGTTCATCTCTGCCGAGCCATCAAGCGCGCCAGTGTAACCCAGTTCTTTGGCCAGTTCCTTTCGGTTTTCCAGACTGGAATCGATGCCGAGCAGTTTCATCAGGTCGACGATGGACGACTGCCAGTTCAAATCCTTGCCTGCCGCCAGACTTTTCAGATTGGCTTCGACATCGACATTGCTGGCGGGAACGGGAGCAGCCGGAGCGACCGGCGCGGACGAAGGTGATGGCGCGGCACGAGCGGCGGGAGCGGCAGCCTTGTGGCCGAAGATGGCGTCCTTGATTTTTCCGAAAATAGACATGGGAATAATTCCTTTACGAGCGGCACAGATTGCTAACGCCCGTGCGCAGGAAATGATGCGTCGAAGGCACGCGAATTGCACAAATTTACATCGGACTGGTTTATCGGACGAGATTGGCCCTTCTCGATCCTCCCTGAGCTTGCTCGGGGAGGGGGACCGCCTGGCCCTCGCCGGGTGGTGGAGGGGTGTTCTTGCCGACCAGAACACCCCTACGTCAGGCTAAATCGCGTTGGCTGCGCTGAGTACCGCCCTTACACTGGCGGTGGCGACGTCTTCATCAATGCCGACGCCCCAGATCGTCCGGCCGTCAGGCGCCGTGCATTCGACATAGGCCGCAGCGCGCGCATCGGCGCCTGCGCCCATCGCGTGCTCGGTGTAATCGCGCACTTCGATGTTCAGCCCGAAGGTTTCGGCAAGCGTCGCGACGACTGACGAGATAAGCCCGTTTCCGCGCCCGGAAACGCTTTGTTCCTGCCCATCGACGCCGATTTTGCCGGCGAAAATCCGCGTTCCATCACTGGCGCGCGTCTCGTCATAATCGACCAGTTGGAAATGCTGCGGTTCGCTGAGGCGATACGTGCGCTGGAACACATCCCAGATGTCCGCCGCATAGAGTTCGCGGCCCAGTTCGTCGGCCAGATCCTGCACCCGGCGGCTGAAATCGGCTTGCATCCGCTTGGGAAGTTTCAAGCCTTGATCCTGTTCCAGAACCCACGCGAAGCCGCCCTTGCCGGACTGCGAATTGACGCGGATCACGGCCTCGTAAGTGCGGCCAAGGTCCGCGGGATCAATCGGCAGATACGGCACCGCCCACAGTTCGTCATTACGGGTTTGCTGCGCGGCAAAGCCCTTTTTGATGGCATCCTGATGGCTGCCTGAGAACGCGGTGAATACCAGTTCGCCGCCATAAGGATGGCGTTCTGGCACCTTCAGCTGGTTGCAGTATTCGACCGTCGAGATCACCTCGTCGATGTCGGAAAAGTCCAGTTCGGGATCAACGCCCTGCGTGTAGAGATTGAGGCCCATGGTCACCAGGCAGCAATTGCCGGTGCGCTCGCCATTGCCGAACAGGCAACCTTCCACCCGGTCTGCCCCGGCCATCAGGCCCAGTTCGGCTGCGGCTACACCCGTTCCGCGATCGTTGTGCGTGTGCAGGCTGATCACCGCGCTTTCGCGGTTGGGCAGGTTGCGGCAGAAATACTCGATCTGGTCGGCATAGATGTTCGGCGTCGCCGCTTCGATCGTGGCGGGCAGGTTGAGGATGATCGGATGTTCTGGCGTCGGCTGCAACACCTGCATCACCGCCTCGCAGCATTCGATGCTGAAATCGAGCTCAGCGGTCGAGAACGTCTCCGGGCTGTATTCGAAATGCCAGTCGGTTTGCGGAAACCGGGCCGCCTGATCGCGCAGAACTTTCGCGCCGCCGACAGCGATGTCGCGGATTTGCGGACGTTCCAGCCCGAACACTACCTGCCGCCAAAGTGGCGACACGGCGTTATAAAGATGGACGATCGCCGCCCGCACGCCTTCCAGGCTTTCGAACGAAGTCGTGATCAAATCCTCGCGCGACTGAGTGAGAACTTGCACCAGTACGTCGTCGGGAATGCGGCCGGTCTTTACCAGTCCGGAGATAAAATCAAACTCGGTCGCACCGGCGGCGGGAAAGCCTACTTCGATTTCCTTGAGCCCAATCTTGACCAGCAGATCGAAAAATCGCGTCTTCTTTTCCGCGCCCATCGGATCGATCAGCGACTGGTTGCCGTCGCGCAGATCGGTTGAAAGCCAGCGCGGTGCCTGAGTTATCGTGCGGCCGGGCCACTGGCGATCAGGCAGGTTGATTTGCGGAAACGGACGATACTTCGCCGAGGGATTCTTGAGCATGGACATGAGCGGTACTCGATTGAATGTTTGCGTCTGGTGCTGATCGAATGTCCCCTGAGCGCCATGCGCGCCTCAATGGGACGCGTCAGCTCACGCCCAGGGGCGGATTAGTCGCAAC
>JBDUBN010000337.1:0-3452 GCA_040004085.1 Novosphingobium sp. | reverse complement strand
ACGGAAAAGCCGGTGCGGCGCAGCAGGTCAGCGATCAGGGTGTTGTCGCCGGGAACCATGCCGCCTGACTGCCACACCACGGCGGAAACTGCGCGCGTCCCCGGCGGCGGCGCGGCGTCGGCCAAGGCCAGTTCAATGCGGCGGACCAGCAGTTCACCACGTTCTGGATGACCGGTCAGCAGGGCCAGCTTGCGCACTTGGGCGAGACTTTCCGGAACGGTGGAGGCAATCGGCAATTGCTCCAGCCGCAGCCCCAGATTGCTCATCGCGCTGGTGGTGGCGGGGCTGAGGAAATTGCTGGACACGACGATGTCGGGCCGCAACGCAAGCAGTTCTTCCACCGTTCCCGAGGTCGCCGCAAACCGCCTTGCCACGGTTACATCCATCGAGCTCGACGCCGGATCGCGGCTGTATGCCGACAGGGCAAGAATTTGCGATGGCTCGGCCACGTCGGCCAGAATGGCGTCAGTGCACGGGTTCAGGCTGACGATTGTGGGGTGCGCGCGGGGTGCAACACCATGCGGCGCCGGGGAACAAGCCCCCAGCGCCAACACGGTGAAAAGCACCAGCGTCTTCAGAACCGCGCCCTCGCGCCGATGTAGGCCGAACGTCCCGGCGTGCCGTATCCGGCGGCGGTCTGGTATTTCACGTCGCCCAGATTCTCCACCCGGCCAAACAGGTCGATCTGCGAAGTCACCGGCAAGCTGGCGCGCGCATCAACCACGACATAGGATTTCAGCCGCACCGAATTAGACGCGTTGTCAAAGCTGTTGCCCGCCATGCGCGTATCAAAGCCCAACGCCAGATCATGCAGCGGCGTGCGCCAGTCACCCGAAACGCTGATCACATCACGCGGTCTGCGCGCAAGATCCTTGCCAAGATTGGCATTGCCCGGAGTCTGGTTTGTCGACTTCACATATGTATAGGCGACACGAAAGGTCAGCCGGTCGCTGGGATGGACATCGCCCTCAACCTCAAAGCCTTCGGCCCGCGCCTTGCCGGTGTTGAAATAGCCAGCCGGATAGACGTAGCTGATCAGGTTGGTGGTATCGCGGTGAAAGTATGTTGCAGCAAAATGCAGCACGGCATTGCGATCACCTTTTTCGATCCCGGCGTCATAGCTCTCGCTGGTTTCCGGTTTCAGCGCGGTGTTGCCGCCATAGCCGTAAAGCTCGGACAATGTCGGAGCCTTGAAGCCTTGGCCAAAGCTGGCGCGAACTCGCCAGTCGCCGATCACTTGCAAGCTGGCATTGGCCCCGTAAGTCCAGTGTGTGCCGAACCGGCTGTGATCGTCAATCCGCACGCCTGCTGCCACTGTCAGACGATCCCCGTAATAGCCCAGCAGCGCATGGCCGCTGGAAAGGCGGGCGGTCTGGCGGGTATCGAACGTCGTATCATAGCGCGTCCATTCGCTGTCAGTACCGAAATCCAGCGCAAAGTCTGACGGCAGCGGCACGTGGCCGGTCAAGTCAGCCCGCACGCTGCGGCCATGGGCATCGAAGCTGGAGCCTGCGCCAAAGGTGGGATCGAAATACGACCGGTCAGTATTGGCGAGCGCCACGCCGCCCGATAGCGAGAAGGCGCTACCTTGATAATCCAGCCCGACCCGGCCCGATGTCTGCTTTGACGTCTGGTATTCGGCGTCGTCGACAAACAGATAGCTGTCAAAGGCCACCTTGCTATCCGCGTAACGCCCACTGCCGACCAGCGACAAATCCGGCGTCAGGTTCAGACGGCCCCGGCCGGAGACGAACCACTGGCGGTACGGATCAGCTTCGGTGCCCGCAGCGGCGGCGGAAATGCCGTCTGTGCGGACATAGCCTGCGTTCAGACTGGCGCTGTAACTGTCGCGCTTTACGCCGGCTGATCCTTGCAGATCAATGCTGTTACGCGCGCCATATTCGGCGGAGGCTTCCGCCCCGTTCAGCTCACGCGACGTGATCGCCATGACCCCGCCAATGGCGTCCGATCCCCAGACGACGCTGTTCGATCCGCGCAGCAGTTCGATCTTGCCAATGCCGCCGCTGACCAGACCGCCGAAATCATAGCCGCCGTTGGGCGACGACATATCGGCGACGCGCACGCCGTCGATAGTCACCAGCAAATGCGCCGAATCCGCACCGCGCACGAATACGCTGGTGGTGCTGCCAATGCCGCCGTTGCGCGCCACGGACAGTCCGGGGAGGCGCTCGAACAGACGGGTCAGATCAGCGCCCTGGACTGACTGGATTTCAGAGGCATCGACCACAGTGATCGATTGGCCAGTGTCTTTCAGATTGATCTTGCTGCCGGTGGCGACGACGGTGATCGCGTTGTCGCGGGTTACACCGTTATCGACAAAAATGTCCTTATCCGTGACGGCACTCTCCGCCATCGCAGGCCCAGCCGCAACTGACGCAGCAACAAACGAACAACTCAATAAAAACAAATACTTCACGCGCAGCACTCCCTGCATGAACGAAATGCCGTTCATGGCGAGAGGGCCTGTGCAAACGCCGGGATTGGCGCACGCGCAGGTCCACGCTGCAAACCGGTACTCCCCGCCCGGCGCGGAACGACCATCAGTGGCAGGTCTCCTGGCTCCCGGATCGATGCTTGCCCCGCCTTCCCAGCTTTTCGGCCAGTGGCATGTGGAGTTCGCTCCCCGGTCACAGTTGCGGGGGCAGCGTGAGTGTTGCACTCACTTCCCTCTTAGGCCCGACCAGAACGGACGCTCTGGCCAGACAACCCATGATGTGGTCGCGCCTCTACGCTGCACTTGCGAAGGATGCAAGACCGGGCTTGGGCAGTTTACCGCCCTGCCCAATCGCCATTCGTTAACCGGTTAAGGCTATCGCGAAAGTCTGTCCCCATTCGGCACGCATCGGATTCGGCTGCTGACGGTGGGGGGCTTATCGCGTTACGCGCCTTCGCGCGTATCCAAGCAGGGGTTTAATGACCGCATTGTTTTTCCACGACAGCGACCCGCAACCGCGCGATTTCCACGCGCGGCTGCCCCGGCGCGTGTCTGGAGCAGGCGCGCACAAGCGCCGTCGCCACAAGGGCCGCGGTGCCATTGCACTGCTGGCCGCTGTCGCCGTCCCTGCATTTGCCGCGCCCGGCGACTGGAGCGCGTTTGCCATCGGCGATGCTGGCCGCGCCGAAGTGGCGGTGGAACCGATGCCGTTCGAAAAGGCGGGCGACAGCTTTCCCGGTTCGGCGTTCTATTACCTAGCGCCCGAACCGGTGGTGCTCGATCCGGCCGCCCGGTCGGATGCGGACTATACGCCCGGAGCGGCACGGTCGCTGCGCGCGATTGGCACTCCGGTCGATCACATGCGGGCGCTGACCTGCCTGACTCAGGCGATCTATTACGAGGCCGCGAGCGAGCCCGACGGCGGCCAGCGCGCGGTGGCGCAAGTGGTGCTGAACCGGGTGGCTCATCCCGCCTTCCCCAATACCGTCTGCGGCGT
>JBDUBN010000046.1:0-11681 GCA_040004085.1 Novosphingobium sp. | reverse complement strand
CGTCCGACCCTCAGATTCGTAGTCTGATGCTCTATCCAGCTGAGCTACGGGCGCGTTGGAGAGGCGCACATAGGCAGGAGCGTCGGGCTTGGCAATGCCCTAAATTGTACCAACTGCGAGAAGTTTGACGAGCTGGCGAGCCAGTGGATAATCGAGCGGCGGCATTGCCAGCCCCGCCAGCTCGCCCGGCGGCACCCAGGCGATCTGCTCGCCATCAAGACAGCGAACCTCCCCCTGCCAATGGCGGCATGTGTAAAGAAGTATTACATGCGGCGCACGTGGCTCGGGCGGCAGGGCGGGATCGCTGGCGAAAGCGGTGGCGATCAGCGAGGTCGGGTCCATCCGCACGCCCAGTTCTTCCTCAATCTCGCGCAAAAGCGCCGATTCAGGGCTTTCCTGCGGCTCCACCTTGCCTCCGGGGAATTCCCATAGCCCACCGTGGGCGGCGCCGAAACGCCGCTGCTGCATGCAGACCAAGCCGCGCCCGTCGATCAATGCCGCCGCCACGACCGGAATAACTGTCGAAATCTCTGTCAACTTTGCGCCTCGCGATAACGATATCTTAACTGAAACAGGCAAAAATAGGGGTCCGAGGAACCAACTGGCGCGTCACCATGATCAAAAAATCATTTTTTTCAAGGCTTTCGCGTGACGCGACCGCAGCCACTGCCGTGGAATATGGTCTGCTGGTCGGCCTGCTGGCGATGACGATCATGGTCGGGTTGAACGGCTTCTCGACCGCGACCGTGAACATGTACACGAAAATACAGACGACGCTGAGCAATAACACCGGCGCTTAACCAATTCGAAAGGTGTTTCACCTATTCGTCAAATCACTCTTCCGGTGGGACGGACAGAGTTTCGGGTAACCCTAGACTGCAAACAGGAGACTATTCATGACATTTTTCAAAAAGCTCGTCCGTAACGAAGATGGCGCGACTGCAATCGAATATGGCCTGATCGCTGCTCTGATCGCCGTTGCGATCATGACCACGGTTGGCGGCCTCGGCAGCACGCTGAACAGCGCTTTCTCGAAGACTTCTTCGGGCATCAGCACTGCAAACGCCGCTTAATAGCGACGCTTACATTTAGAATTGAGGGGCGGCAGGGCAACCTGCCGCCCCTTTTCTGTTGCCCAGCGTCCACCTTATTTTCACATCCGGGCGATCATGGTTAATCTTGGGAAAGTATCTATCTTTAAATATGTGTTATCACTTAGCTGTTAGGCAGGATTTACCGGTCGCAAGATCAGGTCTGATCCACAAGATCAGCATTCATTCCGCACGACGGGGCAAGGAACTTCGCTATGACATTCATCAACAAGCTTATGGCAGACGAGTCTGGCGCGACTGCAATTGAATACGGCCTGATCGCCGCGCTGATTGCTGTGGCCATCATGACCACCGTCGGCGGTCTCGGTAGCACATTGAACAGCGCCTTCTCCAAGACATCCTCGGGCCTCAGCGACGCCAACGCCGCTTAATAGCTCCGACTAATCACAGAACGGGGCGGCGGGGGAACCTGCCGCCCTTTTCGTTTGGCGGGTCCGGCGATTGCAGCCGCCCCAGTTTTTAGCGACCGATGCGCAGGAAGCGTTCTTCGCGCAAGTTGATGCGCTCGTCCGGTGCGATCTGGCTGGCGGCGTCCAGTTCCTCGCCGATGGCATTAGCCAGCGCGGCCACCGCGGCTACCGGATCGCGGTGTGCGCCGCCCATCGGTTCGGCGACGATGCGGTCAATCACCTTCAGCCGCAGCAAGTCCTGCGCGGTAACCTTCATCGCCTCAGCCGCATCGGGAGCCTTTTCCGGGGTGCGCCACAGAATCGACGAAGCGCCTTCGGGCGAGATCACTGAATAGACCGCGTGCTCGAGCATCAGCACCTTTTCCGCGCTGGCAAGCGCAACCGCGCCGCCTGAACCGCCCTCGCCCACAATTGCTGCCACCATTGGCACCGGCAGGGTCAGGCAAGCCTCGGTCGAGCGCGCAATCGCCTCAGCCTGTCCGCGCTCCTCAGCCTCGACGCCCGGAAACGCCCCGGAAGTATCGACCAAAGTCACCACCGGGAGGCCAAAACGCCCCGCCAGTTCCATCAGCCGGATCGCCTTGCGATAGCCCTCAGGCTTGCCCATGCCAAAATTGTGGCGGACGCGGCTTTGCGTGTCGTTGCCCTTTTCGTGGCCGATCAGCATGACGCGGCGGTCACCCAACCGGGCAAAGCCGCCGATGATCGCCTGATCCTCGCCATAGCAGCGGTCACCGCCCAGCGGCATGAAATCGGTAAACGCAAGCGCGACATAGTCGACAAAGTGCGGCCGCTGCGGGTGGCGGGCCACTTGTGTCTTCTGCCACGGCGTCAGCGCGCCGTAAGTGCTGGCCAATAGCGTGGCGCTTTTCTTTTCCAGTCGGGCGATGTCGCTGGATAGGTCGATGTCGCCACCTGCCGCCGTCGCGCGCAAGTCAGCAATGCGTGATTCCAGCGCCGCAATCGGCTTTTCAAATTCGAGAAATGATACCATCGCGGCGGCTCTAATCGTCCGCGCGATCCCCTGCAAGCTTTGGCTTGAGCGTTGTGGAAAGCGGATGCCGCGCGTTCACCAGCGCCACCAGTCGCGCCGCATCAACATGCGTGTAAATCTGCGTCGTGGAGATATCGGCGTGGCCGAGCAGGGTTTGCAGCACGCGCAAGTCCGCTCCGCCCTCCAGCAAGTGCGTGGCAAAGGCGTGGCGCAGCACGTGCGGGCTGACCTTTTCAGGTGCAAGATCGGCGCGGGCGGCAAGTTCGCGCAGGAGTTGAAACAGCCGCACCCGCGTCAGATGCCCGGAAGCCCCGCGCGAGGGAAACAGGTGCTTGCTCCCGGCAATTCGCACCGTCAACCAACGCGACAAGGCCAGCCGCGCCCGCCCGCTAACTGGCACCATGCGCTGCTGCCCGCCCTTGCCCGTCACGTTCAGGAATGGCGCATCGCGAGGCACCGCGGCGAGCGGCAGCGAGACCAGTTCACTTGCCCGCAAGCCTGATCCATAGAGCAGTTCGAGCAGCGCCAGCAATCGCAGCGCCTCTGGCCGGTCGCCCCGCGCCTCATCCTCAACTTGCGCGAACAGCCGTTCGACTTCGGCATGGTTGAGGAGTCGCGGCAGCGGACGGCGTGCGCGGGGGCGGGGCAGGCCAGGCGAAGGATCGTCCGTCCGCAATCCCTCATCGACCAGGAACCCATAAAACTGCCGCAATGCCGAGCATTTTCGGGCCAGACTGGAAGGCGCCAGATCGGACCAGGCGCTGCCCAACCGGCCCAACGCCGCCGCATCGGCCTGTGCCAGATCGCCCAGAATTTCCGCCGCGCCTTCCAGATCGCGGCGATAGGCGGCGAGCGTATTTACCGCTGCGCCGCGTTCCGCCGCCAGCATCGAGAGGAAGGATTCTATGGCTGAAACTGGCGCGGGCGTTGGCTTAACCCCGCGCCACGGCCTCAGCCGCGATCATCCGCGCTTCACCGTCAAGACCGACGCGGTGCAGCGCGGCCACGATGTGATACAGATTGCGGGCCGTCATCTTGTCCCAACCCGAACCCTGCATCCCCACGCCCACCAGCAAGGAAACCAGCGCCGGATTGCCCACCGCTGCCGCGCCGTCGATCAGCTTGCTCCAGCGCGACGCCCGGTCAAATTCGAAGCCGTATTGGGTCGCCAGTTCCTGAGCGGTTCCTGTCGGCAGACGCCCCATTGCAGCCAGTCCGGCGATCAGGAAGCGGGTCTTGCGCTGGTCGGCGCTGTTATCCGCCCCGTGGAAATCGTCGATCGCGCCCTTGTCGACAAATCCGATCCGGCTTGGTGCGGCGAGCGCGAGCAGCGCCCAGCCCTCGCTCCCATTGGGCACTGTCCCGCCCCAGCGCAGCGCATTGCCATCCAGCCCGGCGCTGAGCATCGAGGCGATCAATTCAGGTGCATCGTTCACATAGTCGGTCGAAACCGGCAGCCGCGCCGCTGCATATGCGGTCAGCACCTGCCGCGAATAGAACACGGTGGAATCAGAAGCATCGCCCCACAGCGCCTTGATCGCTGCCGCCCGGGCCTTGGGCGAATCGGCAAGATACGCCTCCCGTAGGCTGGCCGAGCGTTCGGGCCATTCGCCTTGCTGACCCTCAACCGCATAGATCTGGCTATAGAGATCGACCATCGCCGCGCTCGACAGGACGCCCGCTGCCCCGGCAAAATCAGCCGCCGCCGCGCGTGAATTCAAAGGCAGCATCGGCGCAGTTGCGGCGGCGGCCAGATAACCCGGTCCCGCGTGCTTCATCAGCGCTGCTGGCGGCTCAAGCCCGACCGCAAGCGTCATGCCATAGCGCCAGGGAGTCATGGTGCTGACGCCGTCCCATTCGATCTTTACCGCCCGCCGCGCTTTACCTGCCGCTCCGGCGTATTTTTGTGCCAGCAGCATATCGATCCGCTCAAACCCGTCGCCCGGTCCTTGGCGGTCAAGCGTGGCCATGCCGTGGGTGCCTTCCCCGGCAAAGGTATCGCAGATCCCCTGCAGCAGCCGCCACTGCACATCGCGGCGCACATTGCCTTGCCAGCGGATCACCGGGCAGGCGCCAGTAAAATCAGCGGTCGCGACATAGGCGTCGATGGCCGCCTGCACCAATTCAGGCGAGTAACTGGCCGGATCGACGTCCTGCGCCACAGCCCGCGCCGCCTCCCCCTCACCCATGCGCACCAGCAGAGCGGCGCGCAGGGCGGCGAATTCAGCGCCGTCCATGCCTTGCGGTGCGTCCAGCCGCGAAGCCAGGGCGCGGCGCATCAGGATGTGCCCCCAGCGTGAGACCATCTGGCCCTGATTGCCCGCGATCACCGCCCGCACCAGTGACGGATTCTGCTTGCCGAGCGACCAGAACGCCATGCCACCTTCATGCTCGTCGATCGCGCCGATGCGCGACATGGCGCGGCGCGCGGCGGGGGGGATATCGTATTTCGGCTTCATTCCCAGCAAATCGGCCAGGTCTGACGGCGACATCGACTCCAGCTTTTCGAGCGGCGGCAGGTTTGTGGGTAGTGCCACGACCGCAGCCGGCTCCCCGCCACTTACCGGCAGCGGCTGGATAACCGGCGTAGAACCCTGCTCGTCCGGCGTACTGCGGCGAGTGGGCGCGGCTTCACTTGGCCGCGCTGCCGGTTTGGCCGCAGGCTTGTCAAAGCCCGGCGGCAAGAGCGATTCGGGTCCGTTCTGCGCCAGCGCCAGCGCAGAAGTAAGCAGCAGCGCACCGCCCAGCAGCAATGAAGCGCGCTTCATTTCGCGCCTCCGGGCAGGTCCACCGGCTCGGAAATCTCGTGCAGCGGCTCACGCCCGGCATCGCTCCATGCCAGCCCGACAATTAGCAGCACGGCGGCAATCAAGCCCATCAGCAGCCAGTCCTTGCGAATTCTCAATGCCACGCAGCGCCTTCCATGGGTTCTGGCCGCGCTTTCGCTCGCAGCCAGATGCTTGCACGTTCAACTAGCCTAACTATAGGCAAGCCTGCAATGGACCACGATCATGACTTGCACCCCAATGCCGAAATAGCGGCAATCGCCCGGCGGATTGACCGGCCGATCGTGCTCGTCGGCATGATGGGCGTCGGCAAAACCACCGTGGGCCGCAAGCTGGCGCAACTGCTCGACGTGCCATTCGTCGACGCTGACGAGGCGATTGAGCAAGCGGCGCACATGACCATTGCCGAGATTTTCGCGACTTATGGCGAGCCCTATTTCCGCGATGGTGAGCGTCGGGTGATCGCCCGATTGATCGCCGATGTCCGCACAGGCGCAAATGGCGACACCACGGCCAAGGTCATCGCCACCGGCGGCGGCGCGTTCGTCAACGATGCAACCCGCGCGCTGGTGCTGGAAAAAGCGATTGGCGTGTGGCTGGATGCCGATGTCGAAGTGCTGCTGGAACGGGTCAAGCGCAAGAACAACCGCCCACTGCTGCAACAGGGCGACCCGCGCGAAACGCTGACTCGCCTGCGCAACGAGCGTCAGCCGTTCTATGCGCAGGCGCCCATTCACATCATGAGCTGCAACTCGCCGCACGCGCGCACTGCGCTGGATATTCTGAAGGAAATCGACGCATGGCTGTGATCCCGGTCGCCTTGGCTGGCCGCCCTTACGAGGTGCGCGTCGCCCCCGGATTGCTCCACCGTGTGGCCGAGGAATGCGGGCCCCGCCTGCGCAAGTCACGCGTGCCGATCATCACAGACAGCAATGTCCACGCGGCATGGGGCGCGGCGGTTGAGGCATCGCTGCGGGGAGCTGGGTTCGAACCGCGCTGGCGCATTCTGCCCCCAGGCGAGGCGACCAAAAGCTGGGCGGAACTTGCCGCCAGCGTTGACTGGCTGCTGGCCGAAGACGTTGAGCGCGGCGATCACATTCTGGCGCTGGGCGGCGGAGTTATTGGTGACCTGACGGGCTTTGCCGCCGCCATCCTGAAACGCGGCTGCCAGTTCATCCAGTTGCCCACGACCCTGCTCGCCCAAGTCGATTCGAGCGTCGGCGGCAAGACCGCGATCAACACCCCTGCGGGCAAGAATCTGGTCGGCGCATTCCACCAGCCCGCGCTGGTTCTGGCCGATCCGGACGCGCTCAACACTTTGCCGCTGCGCGATGTCGCGGCGGGCTATGCCGAAGTCGTGAAATACGGCCTGCTGGGCGACGCCGCGTTCTTTGATTGGTGCGAAGCCAATGCGGCGAAACTTTTGGCGGGCGATCCGGATGCGCGTGAATACGCCATCGCCCGTTCGGTCGAGGCCAAGGCGCGGATTGTGGCGCTGGACGAGCGCGAGACAACCGGCGCCCGCGCACTGCTCAATCTTGGCCACACGTTCGGCCACGCGCTGGAAGCCCAGACCGGATTTTCCGATCGGCTGCTGCATGGTGAGGGCGTGGCGCTCGGCATGGTGATGGCGGCGCGCTATTCCGCGCGTCGCGGGCTGATGTCGGCGGCTGAGGCTGACCGCGTGACCGCGCATATCGCTGCCACCGGCCTGCCCGCGCGGCTGTCAGCGCTTGGGCTCAACTGTACTGGCCAGACCCTTACTGCGCATATGCTGCACGACAAAAAGATGGACGCCGGCACGCTGCCATTCCTGCTGATGCGCGGCATCGGCGAGGCATTTCTGGCCAAGGATGTGGTGCTGGACGATGTTGCCGAGTTTCTGGACGGCGAACTGGTGGCCTGACGGATTCAGCCAAACACCGCCACGGATTGCATACCCGACAGGACCGGCACGCCGTCCGTATTCCAGATGTCCATTGCCTGGCTGGAGCAGCCGTTCTCTGCATAATCCGCACTTGATCGCAGCAACCACCAACCGTCCCGCGTAGTCGGATCCGAAGACAGCAGGTTCGCCTGCCAGTTCATCGAACTGGCTGGCACTGTCCGATTGCCCAGCGGCAAAATTGCCGGCGGCAACGAATCGGCAATCAGCATCAGGCCGGTCATATCCGGCAAACCCTGATCTTTCAGCCGCACCCACCAGCATATTTCGGCACGTCGTGCAGCGCCTTCCACGCGCGGAAGGGCAAAGCGCATGTCGGATGAACTCCTGAGGAACATCGGCATGGCGTCGGTCACCGGCACTGGCAACGCCTGCTCCACCGGAATTACCCCATCTGGCATTGGACGATTGTTCAGATGTAGTGTGCTGGAAATTTGCCCCATGAACGCAAACGTCGCGGTCAACCCGACCTCACCATCGCGGGCGATTTCCGCCGCAATCCATGTGGCATTGTTGCCCTGCCGCAATACCCGCGCCCGCACCTCAATCAGACCGTACAACGGCCCGACAAAGCTGACCGCCGCCGAACGCAACGGAGGCAGACCTTCGCCGCCCAACCGCTGAGCCGCCGCCAGCGCCAGCGCCCCCGAAAAGCCGCCATAAGCCGTGCGGCCCTGAAACCAGCCTTCTGGCACGGTCAGCGCGAAACCGCCGTTGACAGGCTGGGCGGCGGACAGGCATTCGGCGAAGTTCATCGATGCTTTGCTCGGCTATTCCAGCTCAAGGATGATCGCGTCCACCGCAAGACTTTCGCCCGCCTTGGCATTGATCACCTTCACCGTAGCGCTCTTTTCGGCGCGGAGGATGTTTTCCATCTTCATCGCCTCAACTACCGCGAGCGGCTGACCGGCCTCAACCTTATCGCCCACCGCGACGTTGAGCGACACCAATAGCCCAGGCATCGGGCAGATCAGAAAACGCGACATATCAGGCGCGACCTTTTCGATCATGTGCTTGGTCAGATCGGCGATATGCGCGGGCAGAATCTCGACCTTGTGGATCGCGCCCCGGGTGGTCATTTTCAGGCCGGTGCGCGTGGGTTCCACTTTCACACTCAGCTCATCGCCGTCGACTTCGGCTTCCACCAGTCGGTCGCCCGGCGTATATTCCATTTCCAGTTCAATGGCTTGGCCGTCAACCGTCACGTCGTCCTGATCAAGGCTGACCATGTGGACCGTGCCGCCAAGCTTGACCGCCCATTCGCTCGGCGGTGCCAGTTCGCGCGCCAATTGCCCGTCGACCCGGCGTGACCGGTCGGCCCGGGCGGTGGCGATGAACGCCGCGACGGCCGCCAGCTTGACCTTCAGTTCGTCAGAGGTCGCCGCGCCAGTGAAGCCGTCGGGGTATTCCTCGGCAATGAAGCCCGTGGTCAGCTCACCCGAGCGGAAACGCGGGTGCTGCATGATGGCGGACACAAAATCGATGTTGTGGCCCACACCTTCGATCTCGAACGCATCGAGCGCGGCGACCTGTTTATCCGCCGCCTCGTCGCGGGTTTCGCCCCATGTCACCAGCTTAGCGATCATCGGGTCATAGAACATCGACACTTCCCCGCCTTCATAGACGCCGTCGTCCACGCGCACGCCATCAATGCCTCGGCGTCCGTTCTCATCGCCATCATCTTCCCAGCCAGCGACCGGCGGGCGGTAACGAGTCAGCCGTCCGGTCGAGGGCAAGAACCCGCGATAGGGGTCTTCGGCATAGACCCGGTTTTCGATCGACCAGCCGCTGATCTTGATGTCATCCTGCGTCATGGTCAGCTTCTCGCCAGCCGCCACGCGGATCATCTGTTCGACCAGATCGATGCCGGTAATCGCCTCGGTAACCGGGTGCTCCACCTGCAAACGGGTATTCATTTCAAGGAAGTAAAAGCTCTCCCCCGTCGGGTCCGCGCCCGATACGATCAGTTCCACCGTACCGGCGCTGAAATAGCCGACCGCACGGGAAAGCGCGACGCACTGCTCGCCCATCGCTTTACGCATTCTGGGCGTGACGAACGGCGAAGGCGCTTCCTCAACCACCTTCTGGTGGCGGCGCTGGATCGAACATTCGCGCTCGTTCAGGTAGAGGATATTGCCGTGCTGATCGCCAAGGATCTGGATTTCGATGTGGCGCGGGTTGAGGATGAACTTTTCGATAAACACGCGGTCATCGCCGAACGAGTTCAGCCCTTCACGCTTGGTCGCCTCAAAGCCCTCACGCACGTCTTTTTCGTTATAGGCCAGCCGCATACCCTTGCCGCCGCCGCCCGCCGAGGCCTTCATCATCACCGGATAGCCGATCTCGTCAGAGATGCGCACGGCATGCTCGGTATCGTCGATTTCACCAACGAAACCGGGGACGACATTGACCCCAGCCTTCAGCGCCAGCTTCTTGCTCTCAATCTTGTCCCCCATCGCGGCAATCGCGTTCACCGGGGGGCCGACAAAGGCGATGCCCTCAGCCGCCAGCGCCTCGGCAAATGAGGTTCGCTCCGACAGGAAGCCATAGCCGGGATGGACTGCATCAGCGCCGGTTTGTTTGCAGGCGGCGATGATCTTGTCGGCAATCAGATAGCTCTGCGCAGCAGGCGATGGGCCGATGTGGACGGCCTCGTCAGCCATCTGCACAAACGGCGCGCGGGCGTCAGCGTCGGAATAAACCGCCACCGTCGCGATGCCCATACGGCGCGCCGTCTTGATGATCCGGCAAGCAATTTCGCCACGGTTGGCGATGAGGATTTTTTTGAACATTTAAAGCTCCATAAAGGACTTCAACCCCTTAATGCGAAGCCGCGTCATAGCGAGCATGCATTCGCCTTCTACAACACGCGACAGTGTGCCGGGGTCTTTGAAATAGTCGAGATGACAGGTTGTGTTGCGATACGCGATCCAAGCTCGCTCAGAGGCAACAAGATAGGCCTTCGCAGTCTGTCCCGGCTCCTTTGAATCATAATCGTCGGAATTATTCTTGTCGATCACTGCTGCGTAAGTCAGTGCCTGATTCCAAACGGCGGCAAGTTCCTTTTCCGCGCCAGCTAGTTTCACTGCTGTGCAATCTTGCCCTTTCGACCAATAAGGAGATTTGTCGCAATCGATCCCAGTTGACGCTGCTGCGGCTGCCAGCAGTGACAAAGCAATGCTTAGACTCACTCCACGCCCTCCCCTTCCCCTTCACCTTCACCCTGAACTTGTTTCAGGGTCAATCGCGCCCCACGCACCCAAGGCGCGTCAGGAGAAATGGATGCTGAAACGAGTTGAGCATGACGGAAGAAGGCGGCACAGCTCACGAGTTCAAGCCGCCTTAGGGGCAGGAGCCCCGCGCAGCAGCCCCTCCGTGCTGAGGTCTTCGTCAATCTCCGGCCAGTGGATGCCGTAGCCGCCGCCGCACAGTTCCCACTTCGCCCGCGATTCAGCCGTAGCGTGAAGCAAGCGCGGATACCACGCCAGCGGTGCCGATATCGTCCGCCCGTCCATCAGATCGACGATCAGGCTATGCTCGTCGCAGTGCACGTCAAGCACGCGCTCGTCGGTCACCTTAGCCAAAATACCCATGCCACGCCTCCAGAAATTCATCGCGATGCGCCCCGATCATCTGCATAATGCCACCAATCTCGTGCGCACGAAAGCCGCGGCTCGTCGCGACTTCAAGACTTTCTAGCCAGACCTTAATTGTCGCGGCTCCGCGATCGACGTGGACGTGCGGCGGTTCGTTCGGCTCGTGACTGTAAAAATAGAACCGGAACGCGCCAATCCGCAGCAACGTCGGCATGATTCACTCCCCAACCGGCGGCATATTATGCCCCAGTAGCCGTAACATATCCGCCGCGCATTCCACCACATTACTCCCCGGACCGTAGATCCCCTGCACCCCGGCATCGCGCAGGAAGTCATAGTCCTGCGGCGGGATCACGCCGCCCGCGACGACCTTGATGTCCCCGCGCCCGGCGGCTTTCAGGCGCTGGATCAATTCGGGGATCAGCGTCTTGTGTCCGGCAGCGAGTGACGAGGCGCCAACTGCATCGACATCGGCCTGAAGTGCCAACACCACGGTTTCTTCCGGCGTCTGGAACAGCGGGCTGGAGGTCACGTCAAAGCCCATGTCGCTGAAGGCGCTGGCGATCACGTTGGCGCCGCGATCATGGCCGTCCTGGCCCATCTTGGCGACCAGCATCCGGGGCGGGCGGCCAAGGCGGTGGCTGACGGATTCCACACCATCGACGACCTGCTGGTAACGCGTATTGCCCGCATAGGCGCTGCCGTAGATGCCCGAAACCGGCACCGGCTGCGTGCCATAGCGGCCAAATACCACCTCCATAGCGTCCGAAATTTCGCCCAGCGAAGCCCGATGCCGCGCGGCGTCCACTGCCAGTTCCAGCAGGTTCCCGCCGCCCTT